>NC_014664.1:1500000-1672500 GCF_000166055.1 Rhodomicrobium vannielii ATCC 17100 | reverse complement strand
GGCGTTCCACCGTGCGGAATTCGGGCGGCAGCGAGGCGAGCCGCTGCGGTGGCGTCATGTGGCCGATGGTCACCGCGCCGAGGCGTCGCTTCGCGGTGGCGGCCTCGCCCGGATCGTTGACGATGAACGGATAGGCAACGGGCAGCGCGCCGGTGAGCGCCTCAGGCCAGCACGCGCCGGACAGCGCGACCGACTTTCCGGGCAGCCATTCGAGCGTTCCATGCGCGCCGAGATGCACCAGCGCGTCGATTTTCGCGGCCTGGCGCAGCCACAGATAAAATGCAACGAAGCCGTGACGCGGCGGGCGGCGCGGATCGTGATACTCGGCGACGCGGTCGCGCGCGCTGCCGCGTTCGGGCTGGGCCGCCACGATGATATTGCCGAAGCGCGTGGCGCGGAAACGGTACGCACCATCGCGACAGGCGGTGTCGGCTTCCGGCTCACCCCATGCGCCGTAAAGCTCGGTAACGAGCGCGGGCGGAAGCGTTTCGAGCGCGGCGCGATAGTTGGCGAGCGGCCATGCAACGGCTTCGGCGAGCAAACCTGCGATCAGCGCACCGTTGTCAGCCGGAATCCCATCCACCGCGTAGCCCTCGGCTCGGAGCAGGTGCAGGATTTCCAGCGCGCTTTCCGGTGCATCGAGGCCCACCGCATGCGCGATCTGGTCATCGCGACCGGGATAGGACGACATCACGAGCGCAACACGCCGCGCGCCGCGCGCGCTTCGGCGCAACCGCACCAACGCGGCCGCCTTGTCCGCCACCGCCGCGATGCGCTCGGCCTCCGGCATATGGACCACGCGTGCGAAGCCGAGCTCCGGGTCCGACACCTCCGGCTCCTTGAAGGAAATCGCGCCCGCGAAGATGCGACCGTCGATTTCCGGCAGCACCACGTGAATGGCGAGGTCGGCGGGGGAAAGGCCGCGCTCCGATTCGGCCCAGGCCTCGCGCGACGATCCCGCCAGCGCCACCTGCAACACGATTGCCTCCGAGGCGTCGAACGCGCCGGTCTCGGCGTCGCGCGCGGAAAAGGCGGTCGCGTTCACGATCACGTCCGGCGCGATGCAGCGAAGCGTGTCGGTGAGCCATGCGCGCGTCGGCTGCTCTTTCAGGCTCGCCACGAAGATCGCGGCCATGTCGAAACCGCGCGCCGCAAGCGCATCGAGCAACGCCTCGATGGGCGCGGTGTCAGCGGCGGCAAGCGCGGCGCGGTAGAAGACGACGAGGGCGCGAGGAGCGTCGCCCGGAAACGGCGGAGCGAGCGGACAACAACCCGGATCGCCGGGGAAAAATCCGTGACGCGGAAGCGGGTGCGCGCCATCCACCACCGCGACGGCGAAACCGGCCACGCGCGCCAACTCGCCAAGCGAAGCCCGCGCCGCCGGTGCGCCGCCCATATCGCATAGCGCCTGCAATCGGCGGAGCACAGCGACCGGCACCGTCGACACCTCGTCGAGACGCGGATCGGCGCGCCCATCGCCCGACACGATGGCGAGCGCGATGCCCTGCGCTTCGGCCAGCGCGCGAAGCTGCTCCACGCCGTAGCGCCAATATTCGATGCCGCCGAGCAGGCGCACAAGCACGCCGCGCGCGCCCGAGAGCGTCTTCTCGATATAGAGGTCGACCGAAAGCGGATGCCTGAGCCGCGCGAGGTTGGCGAGCCGCAGCGTCGGCAGGTCGGCGCGACCGGCACGCCAGCCAGCCGCGAACGCCGCGAGGTCGCTGTCCGCGAACGACAGGACGACGAGATCGGCGGGCGTCTGCCCGAGATCCTCGGCGACCGCCGCTTCTTCGAGGCCATGCCGTTCGCGGAACAGAATGTGCATCATGCGCCGTCAAGGATAGCGGCGACAGCGGCGGCGTCGAAGCCCTTTTCGCCGATGACGACGAGCCGCGAGAGGCGCTGCTTCTCCGCGTGCCACGGCCGGTCAAACTGCGCGCGAATGCGGGAGCCGACGCCTTGCACGAGAAGCCGCATCGGCTTTCCCGCGATGGCAACATAGCCCTTCACGCGCAGGATATTGTGTGCGCGCGCCGCCGCCTCGACCTTCGCGAGGAGGTCGGCCTGTGACGCCTGCTCCGGCAGCGTGATCGCGACCGTTTCGAAATCGTCGTGGTCGTGCGGCTCGCCGTGATCGTGATGCGTTGGCCGCGCGTCGAGATCGTCTTCCGCAGCCGCGCCAAGCCCCAACACCACGCGCGGATCGACGTGGCCTTCGATTGCCGCAATTACGGGGATAGGGCGCGGCGCTTCGGCCAACACCACCTCGCGCGCGACCGCAAGCCGCGCTTCGTCCAGAAGATCGGCCTTGTTCAGAATGACGAGATCCGCGCACGCAACCTGATCCTCGAACACCTCGCCGAGCGGCGTGTCGTGGTCGATGCTCGTGTCGCCCGCGCGCTGCTTCGCCACGAGTGCCGGGTCCGGCGCGAAACGCCCATCCGCCACGGCTTCGGCATCGGCGACGGCAATGACGCCGTCAACCGTGATGCGCGTTTTCAAGTCGGGCCAGTCGAACGCCTTGAGCAGCGGCTTCGGCAGCGCGAGCCCGGACGTCTCGATGAGGATGTGTTCCGGCGGCTCCTTTCGATTCAGCAGCGCCGTCATCGTGGGTACGAACTCGTCCGCGACCGTGCAGCAGAGGCAGCCGTTGGTCAGTTCCACGATGGCGTCTTCGGGGCATGTAGGGTCGGCGCAGCCTTTGAGGATTTCGCCATCGATGCCGATGTCGCCGAACTCGTTGACGAGCACGGCGAGGCGGCGGCCGTTCGCGTTTTCGATCAGATGGCGGACGAGGCTCGTCTTGCCTGCGCCGAGGAAGCCGGTGACGATGGTGACGGGGACTTTCGCGAGAGACATCAAAGGCTCCTTTCGGGAAGCGGCGGCACGCGCGCGATCAACGCGCGGCGAAAGCAGGCGGGGCGCTCGTTCCATGGCACGAGGCCGTCTTCGGTTTCGGCGTTGGCGATGCAGCCGCGATAGATACCCGGCGCGTCCTCGATCGTCAGTTCGCCGAACATGTACGTCCAGCGGTCCGGCCCGGCGATGGCGACGGTAAGGCCGCGATTGCAGTTCGACAGGCATTGCGCCGGCTCGATGCGAAAGCGCATTTCAGCGCGGGCGGCGTGCTCGGCGGCGAGCGCTTCATAGAGTGCGTGGCCGGACGGAGGCGCGGCCTTGTCGGCAGGGTTGCGCCCGCAAAGCACGCACACGAAGACGGTGGCGCGGCGCGCTGGCGGGGCTTCACAGGTTGATGTCGCTTCCATGCTCGTTCCGAGGGAGCGGACGGCGAACCGTCCGGCGCGTGCGGCGGGCGAACCTGCACTCCACCCATCCGACTTTGCGCTCCGGGACACCCCGCCCGGAACGGCGCTTCATCGGAACGCGATAACGCGATCCGGGCAGGCGACGGCAGGTCTCCTGGCTCGCGGGTCACAGCCAGCGCCGCCTTCCCGGAACAAGTCCAGTGGCCATGGCGCAGACTCGCCGCTTACAGTTGCGGGGGCAGCTCCGGCTTCGCGCGCTCAGGCGCGTCCGGTATTCCCTTTTTGTCCCCGAAGGGACCGTCGGCTGCCTCGATTTGTGATACGTCAAGCCAACGAAGTCAATCGGCGGCGCTTTATCGGCGCAAGGCCAACATGAGCAATTGGTAGAGAGCGATGAGCGGAACGAACCCTTTGATCCGAAAAGCGAGCCGCCGATGACGGCCCGCGCGCTGATGTTTCAGGGAACCGGCTCCGATGTCGGCAAGTCACTGATCGTGGCGGGGATGTGCCGTCTGCTCGCGGATCGCGGGCTTTCCGTGCGCCCATTCAAGCCGCAGAACATGTCGACCAACGCGGGGGTCACTGCGGACGGCGGCGAAATCGGCCGCGCGCAGATGCTTCAGGCCCGTGCGGCGCGCGTGGCGCCGAGCGTCCACATGAACCCCGTGCTGTTGAAGCCGCAGAGCGATACCGGCGCGCAGATCGTCGTGCAGGGCAAAGTCTGGGGCAGGGCCGAGGCGCGCGATTATCAGTCGCGCAAGGCGGCTCTGATGCCGCCGGTTCTCGAAAGTTTCGCGCGGCTGAAGGCGGAATGCGACCTCGTGCTGATCGAGGGTGCGGGCTCACCGTCCGAAGTAAACCTCCGCGCGAACGACATCGCGAATATGGGTTTTGCGCGGGCGGCCGACGTACCCGTGGTGCTCATCGGCGACATCGACCGGGGCGGCGTGATCGCGAGCCTTGTCGGCACCAAGGCGGTGCTCGATGCGGAAGACGCCGCCATGATCCGCGGCTTCATCGTCAACAAGATGCGCGGCGATGCGAGCCTGTTCGCGGACGGAATGCGCTTCGTCGCCGACCGCACGGGCTGGACGCCGCTCGGCCTCGTGCCGTGGTTCGCGGACGCGCATGCGTTGCCGCCGGAAGACGGCTTTAGCCGCGACTGGGTGCGCGAGGGCGCGAAGGCCGGTCAGCGCGTGAAGATCGCCGTGCCGGTGCTGCCGCATATCGCAAATTTCGACGATCTCGATCCGCTGCGGCTTGAGCCGGGCGTCGATCTCGTGGCGCTGGCTCATGGCGAGCCGCTTCCCGCCGACGCGGATCTCGTCATCCTGCCCGGCTCGAAGGCCACCATTGCAGACCTCACAGCGCTCCGCGCCTGCGGATGGGAGGCGGACATTGTCGCGCATGTCCGGCGCGGCGGGCGGGTGCTTGGCCTTTGCGGCGGCTATCAGATGCTGGGGCGCTGGGTGGCCGATCCAGCGGGCGTCGAGGGCAGGCCGGGCGGAGTGCCGGGGCTCGGGCTGCTCGATGTCGAAACGGAGCTTGCGGGCGACAAGACGCTCGCGGCCGTAACGGGCCGGACAGCGGCGGACAACGTGCCGCTTTCGGGCTACGAAATCCACATCGGCCGCACCTTCGGCTCGGACACAGCGCGGCCTCTGGTGCTTCTTCATGAAGACGGCGGCTGTAGGCCCGACGGCGCGGTGTCAGCGGATGGGCGCGTGATGGGCAGCTATGTCCACGGGCTTTTCGCGGAGGACCGCCAGCGCGCGGCGTGGCTGGCGCGGCTCGGCGGCGAGCCTTCCGCGCTTTCCTATGAGGCCGCGATCGACGACACGCTCGACCGCCTCGCCGCCCACCTCGCGCGGCACCTCGACATCGAAGCGTTGCTGGCGCTCGCTTGCTGATCCGCGCCGAAGACGCACGGGATTGCGCTGCAACCGCAAATGTGTAATCCAAGCCGAAGCGCGGCTTTCGCGGGATTGCCATCGCGGTCCGGCCGAGCGATCCGGAAAAGTCGGGGGCTACACTCGTGCAAGTGGTGCATGGACTGGCGGGCATTGCCGCGCTTCTGGCGGTGTCCTGGTGCCTGAGCGAGGATCGCTGGCGTCTTCCCCTGCGGATCGTGGCGGGCGGCATCGCGCTTCAGCTTGCCCTCGCCGTGCTCTTCATCGAGTTCCCGCCCGCGACCGCCGTTTTCGCCACCCTGAACGACGCTGTCGGAGCGCTTCAGACCGCCACCGACGCCGGGACCGCGCTCGTTTTCGGTTATCTCGGCGGCGCGCCGCTTCCCTTTAGCGAGGTCACGCCCGGCGCGAGTTTCGTGCTGGCGTTCAAGGCCTTTCCGCTCGTGCTCGTGATCAGCGCGCTCGCGAGCCTCATGCTCTATCTGGGCATCCTCCAGCGCATCGTCGGCGGCTTCGCCTTCATCCTGAGAAACACGCTCGGCATCGGCGGCGCGCTGGGGCTGGGCGGAGCGGTTCACATTTTCGTCGGCATGGTCGAGGCGCCGCTTCTGGTGCGCGCCTATCTCATGCGGATGTCGCGCGGCGAGTTGTTCGCCTTGATGAGTTGCGGCATGGCTGGCGTCGCGGGCACCATGATGGTGATCTACGCTTCGCTCCTCGGCCCGGTCATTCCCGGCGCGCTCGGAAACATCCTCATCGCCTCGGTGATTTCGACGCCCGCCGCGCTCGCCATCGCCGCGATCATGGTGCCGTTCGAGGCGGGCGCGCGCGAGCCTGCCGTGCTCGAACAAAGCGATCCGCCGTCGAGCGCCCTCGAAGCGATCACGCGCGGCACGACAGACGGCATCTTCCTCGTCGCCAGCATCATCGCGATGCTGATCGTGTTTGTCGCGCTGGTTCATCTCGTCAACGCGGTGCTCGGCCTCATTCCCTATCCCGGCGGCGGCGCTTTCACGCTGCAACAGCTTTTCGGATTCATTTTCAAGCCGCTTCTGTGGGCCATCGGCATCGGCACAAGCGAACTCGACACGGCAGCTGGCCTGATGGCGACAAAAACCGTCGTCAACGAGTTCGCCGCCTATCTCGATCTCGCGCGGCTTCCGCCGGATGCGCTCAGCCCGCGCTCGAAAATGATCATGACCTACGCGCTGTGCGGCTTCGCCAATTTCGGCAGCGCCGGCATCATGATCGGCGGCATGAGCGTGATGGCGCCGGAGCGGCGATCCGAAATCGTGGAGCTTGCGCCGAGGTCGATCGTGTCGGGCACGCTGGCGACGATGTCGAGCGGGGCTATCGCGGGGATGCTGGTTTAGGCGGCGCACACGACCGCCCTGTTTTCCCTCTCCACTGCAACGCATTTTGATCTTCATGCAGATGTCACAACGCGCTGCTAGAGCCTCATAAAGGCTTGGAGACGTCCTGTGCGCACCGAAACCGTTGTGGAAGTTTGCCGGATCTCGAAATCGTTCGGCCGCCAAAGTCGCGTGCTCTGCGATGTCAGCCTCACGCTGAAGCGCGGTGAGATGGTTGCGCTGATCGGGGCATCCGGCTCCGGCAAGTCGACGCTCATCCGCACAATCGGCGGCCTGATCCCGGTCGACGCGGCTCCTGCAAACGGCGACGGCGCATGCGGCGTCGTCCGACTGTTCGGCCTGCCCATGCAGGAAAACGGTCGCGTCACGCGCCACGCCAAGGCCCTCCGCGCAAGAACAGGCGTCATCTTCCAGCAGTTCAACCTCGTTCCTCGCCTCTCCGTCTTGACGAATGTCTGCATCGGCAGCCTCGGCCAACGGCGCACTCTTCTCGGCGCGGGCGGGTACTTTGCGGCGGAAGACAAGCGAACCGCTATGCGGGCGCTCGACCGAGTCGGTATCGCCCAGCTTGCGCTACAGCGCGGCTCAGACATTTCGGGCGGTCAGCAACAACGCGCCGCCATCGCGCGCACACTCGTTCAGCGCGCCGAGCTTCTTCTCGCCGATGAGCCGCTTGCTTCCCTCGATCCAAGCTCGTCGAAGCGGGTGATGAACATCCTTTCCGACCTCAACCGTGAGGATGGCATCACCGTCCTCGTCTCTTTGCACCAGGTCGAATACGCCATCAAATATTGCCCGAGGACCATCGCGCTGAGAAACGGCGCTATCGTCTATGACGGGCCGTCAGCCGCGCTCGGGCGCGATTTCCTGAACGAGATCTACGGCGAAGAGAGCGAGCAGTTGTTCGTGCCGGGCTTCGATGCGCCCGCCGTTCACGCCGTTTCGACGCTGCCGGGCGAGGACGTTTCCGTGCCCGCAACCACCGTTCCCTCGCTGAGGATTGCCTCGTCGCCGGCGCAGATCGACGCCCGACAGACGGCTTGATGCCGAAGCGAAGATCCGTCGCATAGCAGTGAGTGCCGACTTCTTCCGAACGTCCAAGAGGTGATCATGCTTTCTTTCAGAAAACTCGCGTTGGCGGCCGCCCCCCTGGCTGCGCTTTTCTTCTCGGTTTCGCCGAGCTTTGCGGAGCCGGATGAAATCAACTTCGGCGTTATTTCAACCGAAGCGTCATCGAACCAGAAGAAGAACTGGGAACCCTTCGTCGACGCCATGTCGAAGGCGCTCGGCGTGAAGGTGAACGCATTCTACGCCACCGACTATGCGGGCGTGATCGAGGCGATGCGCTTCAACAAGGTGCAGATCGCGTGGTATGGCAACAAGTCGGCCCTCGAAGCCGTCGACCGCGCCAATGGGGAAGTCTTCGCTCAGACCGTCTCGAAGGACGGCAGCGAAGGCTACTATTCCCACATCATCGTGCACCAGGACAGCCCGCTCCAGACGCTCGACGACGTGCTGAAATGCGACAAGACGCTCGACTTCGGCATCGGCGACCCGAACTCGACCTCCGGCTTCCTCGTGCCGACCACCTATGTGTTCGCGGCCCGCAAGGTCGATCCGAAGTCTTGCTTCAAGACCGTGCGCAACGGCAGCCATGAAGTGAATTCGCTCGCCGTCCTCAACAAGCAGGTCAACGCGGCGACGAACAACAGCGAAGACCTCCAGCGCCTCGAAATCAAGAACCCGGAAGGCCGCGCCAAGATCCGCGTCGTGTGGACGTCGCCCATCATCCCGCTCGACCCGATCGTGTGGCGTCGCGACCTCGACACCGAAATGAAGACGAAGATCTACAAGTTCCTCTTGAGCTATGGCCGCACCGGCAGCGACGAGAAGCTCGAACAGTCGCGCGCAGTGCTCGGCAATCTGCTCTGGTCGCCTTTCAAGCCTTCGTCCAACGATCAGCTTCTGCCGATCCGCAAGCTCGAAGCAAACAAGTCGCTCATGAAGATCGCGGCGGACGAGAAGCTTACCGCCGAGGAGAAGGAAAAGCTGACGGCGGATCTGAAAGCGAAGATAGCTTCGATCGAGGAGCTTGAGAAGAAGGCCGAGACCAGCGAATTCAAGCAAACCGTGACCGCGTTCGTTGCCGCGGACAAGGCGGGCAAGAAGGACGAGGTCGCCAAGACCATCGAAGACCTCGCGCTCAGCGTGTCCAAGACGAACTGACCGTCGTTCAAAGGCAGGAAGAAGGCGCCGGACCTGCACCGTCCGGCGCCTTTCGCATATCCAGAGGACCGCGTGACATGCCGAATACCATCGACTTGCCCGCCGCAGCAGTTCCTACGAAGCCGATCAGCGACCGCGTCAGGCAATGGGTCTTCTGGCTCATCGTCGTGGCGCTGCTCGTCTGGAGCTGGCGCCCGGCAGAAATGTACCGGGCGGTGTCTCTCGTCACCGACTGGCGAAACATGGCCGAGTTCGCTGGCGGCTATATGCAGCCGAATTTCGCCGACTGGCGCATGTACCTCGAAGAAATGACGGTGACGGTGCAAATCGCGCTCTGGGGCACCGCGCTTGCCGTTGTCGTGGGCATCCCCTTCGCGATCCTCTCCTCGGCCAATATCTGCCCGCAATGGGTGGTCCAGCCGGTGCGTCGCCTGATGGACTCGTTTCGCGCCATCAACGAGCTCGTCTTCGCGCTGTTCTTCGTGGTCGCGGTCGGTCTCGGACCCTTCGCGGGCGTCATGGCGCTGTTCGTCCACAATGTCGGCATCTTCGCGAAACTCTTTTCCGAGGCCGTCGAAGCCATCGATCCGCGCCCCGTCGAAGGCATCCGCTCGACCGGGGCGAGCCGCTTCCACGAGGTGCTGTTCGGCGTCATTCCGCAGGTGCTGCCGATGTGGAGTTCGCTGACGCTCTACCGCCTTGAGACGAACGTGCGTTCCGCGACCACGCTCGGCATTGTCGGCGCAGGCGGCATTGGGCAGACGCTCTACGAAAGCATCCGCAGCTTCCAATATGCCGAAACCGCCGCGCAGATCATCATCGTCGTCCTCACCGTCGTGATGATCGACCTTCTGAGCGCCCGCCTGCGTCGCTCCCTCGTGTGACGGGCGGCGCTATCCGTTTTCGTATTTCGACAGGAAGTCCTCGGCCGAAAGCGCGCGGAAATCGGCAAGCGCGGCGTGCAGGCGCGCATGGTTCCAGTTCCACCACGCCAGCACGCGCATGCGTTCGGCGATGTCCGCCGGGAAGCGCCATTTGATGAGCCGCGCCGGGTTCCCGCCGACGATGGCATAGGCGGGAACATCCTTCGTCACGATAGCGCCCGCAGCAACCACCCCGCCGTCGCCGACGCTGCGTCCGGGCAGGATGACGGCCCCGTGCCCGACCCACACGTCGTTGCCGATGGTTACGGCATGGCTGCGCCGCCACGCAAAGAACGCGTCCTCATCGCTCTCGCCCTCGAAATAGGCGCTGGCGCGGTAGGTAAAATGAGACTGCGACGCGCGGTGCATCGGATGATTGCCGGGATTAATCCGCGTTTTAGCCGCAATCGAGCAGAACTTGCCGAACGTCGTATAGGCCACGTCGGAATCCCGTTCGATATAGGAATAATCCGAAAGCGTGACTTCCAGGAGGCTGGTCCTTGCGCCAACCTCCGTATACGCGCCGAGAACGCAGCGCGTGATCTCGCAGCCTTCGTGAAGTGTGGGTGTTTCGGAGAGGCGTTCGACGGTCATTCGGCGGGCAACCTTTGCTAAGCTCCCGCCATTTTTGCCCGAGCCCCGTAACGCGTAAATGACACGGCGCCTGTCATGAAAGCGTCACCGGATGCGTTCTAAAGCTGCATGCAGGGATCGGGCGCTCCGTCGTCCGCATAAGGACTTATGACGAGTTCACGCAGCACGCAGACAACAGACGGCGAGACCGCGATGCGCCGGGCCGCCATGGCGACCTTCGCGGCGGCTGAGACGGCCGAGCTTCGCGTCGCGCTCGAAAGCATGGGAAGCACCGACGCCGTCGAAATCCGCAAGCCGGAGACGGGGCTCGTCATGGTTCGCGGCAGGATCGGCGGCGACGGCGCACCGTTCAATGTCGGCGAGGCGACCGTGACGCGCTGCGTCGTGCGGATAGCGAGCGGCGAAACAGGCTTTTCCTATATCCTCGGCCGCGACCACGAAAAGGCTCGGCTTGCGGCGCTGTGCGATGCGCTCTGGCAGAACCGCGACAGGCGGGCCGAAATCGAAACGCTCATCATCGCGCCCGTTCGTCAAAGGCTCGCCAGAGAGCGCGAGGAAGCCCGCGCGAAAACCGACGCGACGCGCGTCGATTTCTTCACTCTCGTCCGAGGGGAGGACTGACCCGGTGCCCGCCATCTCTCCCGCCTTCGCAAATCCCGTGTTCGACACGCAAGCGACGTTTCGCGCGGTAATGGATGCCATGGCCCGTCCCGGCGAGACAAGGGCCGTGCCCGCCGTGCTCACGCCGCCCGCGCCGTTGTCGCCGTCGGCGGCTGCGCTGGCGCTGACGCTTCTCGATTATGAAACGCCGTTCTGGCTCGACGCAGCCTTGCGGGAGGCCGAAGACGTTGCGCGGTGGGTCAAGTTCCACACGGGTGCGAGCGCGACGCCAAACCCCGAGGATGCGGCGTTCGCCTTCGCCGATCCGCTCGCCTTTCCGCCGCTCGGCGCGTTTTCGCAAGGCACGCCCGACTTCCCGGACCGCTCTACGACGCTCGTCCTTCAGGTCGCAGCGTTCACCGGCGGTTTTCCGCTGACGCTTTCCGGGCCGGGAGTGAAAGGCGACCGCGTCTTCGCGCCGTCGCCGCTTGCCCCATGCCTCGCCGACGAATTGCGCGCCAACGCCGGCCGTTTCCCATGCGGCGTCGACATCATCTTCGCCGGGCCGGGATCGGTGGCGGCGCTGCCCCGCTCCACCCGCATCGCAACCACGCGCACCGACGAGGACCGCTAGATGTATGTTGCCGTGAAGGGCGGGGAGCGCGCGATTGCCAACGCCCACAAGCTTCTGGCGCATGAGCGGCGCGGCGACGCGGCCGTGCCCGAGCTTTCCGTGGAGCAGATCGAGGGCCAGCTTGCGCTCGCCGTCGCCCGTGTGATGGCGGAGGGCTCGCTCTACGACCGCGAGCTTGCCGCGCTCGCCATCAAGCAGGCGTGGGGCGATCTGATCGAGGCGATCTTCCTCGTGCGCGCTTACCGAACGACGCTGCCCCGCTTCGGCGCGAGCGAGCCGCTCGACACCGCGCGCATGGAGATCCGGCGGCGTATCTCCGCCACGTTCAAGGACTTGCCTGGCGGCCAGATCCTCGGTCCGACCTTCGATTACACGCATCGGCTGCTGGAGGAGCCAATTGCCCCGCCGCAGCCCGCACAGGCGCCGCGAGAGGGCGAGCGCGAGCCGACGCCTCGCGTCACCGATATCCTCGCGGGCGAAGCGCTGATCGAACCCTCGCCCGAGGCCGACCCGTCGCAGAAGACCGGCGACATCACGCGCGACCCGCTGACCTTCCCTGCGTCGCGCGATGTTCGCCTGCAAAACCTCAGCCGCGCCGACGAGGGCTTTCTTCTCGCGCTCGGCTATTCCACGCAGCGCGGCTATGGGCGCAACCACCCCTTCGCCGGCGAAATCCGCATGGGCGAGGTGGAGGTCGAGTTTTTCGCCGAGGAACTCGGTTTTGCGGTGCCGCTCGGCACGATCACCGTCACCGAATGCCAGACGGTCAATCAGTTCAAGGGCAGCGATACGGAGCCACCGCAATTCACGCGCGGTTACGGCCTCGCCTTCGGGCATTCGGAGCGCAAGGCGATGTCCATGGCGCTCGTGGATCGTGCGCTTCGTGCGGACGAACTCGGCGAAGAGGCGCGCGCACCGGCACAGGATGAGGAATTCGTGCTGTCGCATTCGGATAATGTGCAGGCGACGGGCTTCGTCGAGCATCTGAAGCTGCCGCATTACGTGGATTTCCAATCCGAGCTTGGCCTTTTGCGCCAGATCCGCGCAAGTTTCGAGGGCGGCGCGGACGCGTCGAAGGAGGACGCAGAATGAGCGCCGCCTCCTACAATTTCGCCTATCTCGACGAGCAGTCGAAGCGGATGATCCGCCGCGCGATCCTGAAGGCGATCGCGATTCCCGGCTATCAGGTGCCGTTCGCCAGCCGCGAGATGCCGATGCCGTACGGCTGGGGTACGGGCGGCATTCAGGTCACGGCCGCGATCCTCGGGCCGGACGACGTGCTGAAGGTGATCGATCAGGGCTCCGACGACACGACGAACGCGGTCTCGATCCGCGCGTTCTTCGCGAAGGTGGCCGATGTGAAGACGACTACGGCCACCAGGGACGCGACCGTGATCCAGACGCGCCACCGCGTTCCGGAAACGCCGCTCTCCGCCCGCCAGATCCTCGTCTATCAGGTGCCTATCCCCGAGCCTTTGCGCTTTCTCGAACCGCGCGAAACCGAGACGCGCCGCCTGCACGCGCTGGCGGATTACGGCCTCATGCATGTGAAGCTCTATGAAGACATCGCGCGCCACGGCCATATCGCGACGGCTTACGCCTATCCGGTCATGGTGGCGGGGCGCTACTTAATGGACCCGTCGCCCGTGCCGAAATTCGATAACCCGAAGATCAGCGATTGCGCGGCGCTCCAGCTCTTCGGCGCGGGCCGCGAGAAGCGCATCTACGCCATTCCGCCTTACACGCGCGTCGTCTCGCTCGACTTCGAGGACTACCCGTTCGAGCGCTACCGCCAGAGCGGAACTTGTGCGCTCTGCGGCGCGGACGACACCTTCCTCGACGAGGTGGTGACGGACGACAAGGGCGGGCGCATGTTCATCTGCTCCGACAGCGACTATTGCGAGAAGCGCCGCGAAGCACTGGGCGGGGAGGGCATGCGGCATGACTGACGATGCGCCGCTTCTGTCCGCTCGCGGCGTCACCAAATGGTACGGCCGCCGCCTCGGCTGCCGCGATGTCGGCTTCGACCTCTATTCGGGCGAGGTAATCGCCATCGTCGGCGAATCCGGTTCGGGCAAGTCGACGCTGCTGCGACTTCTCACCCGGCAAGCCGATCTCGACGCGGGAACCGTGTCGTACCGCATGCGCGACGGGCGCCTTCGCGATCTCTCAGCCCTGACCGACGCTGAACGCGCGGTGCTGCGGCGCACGGACTGGGGCTTCGTCCATCAGGATGCGTCCTTCGGCTTGCGCATGAGCGTCTCGGCAGGCGGCAATATCGGCGAGCGCCTCATGAGCGCGGGCGCGCGCCATTACGGCGATATCCGCGCAGAAGCTGGGCGATGGCTCGCGCGGGTGGAAATCGATCAAGCGCGCCTCGACGATACGCCGGACACCTTTTCCGGCGGCATGCGCCAGCGCCTTCAGATCGCGTGCAGCCTTGTCACCGGCCCGCGCCTGATCTTCATGGACGAGCCGACGGGTGGCCTCGACGTGTCGGTTCAGGCCCGCATCCTCGACCTGTTGCGCGGCCTCGTCGTCGATCTCGGCCTGTCGGCGCTGATCGTCACGCACGATCTCGGCGTCGCGCGCCTTTTATCTCACCGCATCATGGTGATGAAGGCGGGCGAAGTCATCGAGAGCGGGCTCACCGACCGCGTGCTCGATGATCCGCGCGAGCCCTACACGCAGCTTCTCGTGTCCTCGATCCTTCCGGCCTGATGCCAATGAAACCTGTGCTCGAAATTTCCGGCGTGTCGAAAAGCTTCACGATGCATCTTCAGGGCGGCGTGACGCTGCCAGTCATGGCCAACGTGACGTTCGATGTCCGCGCGGGGGAATGCGTCGCGATCGTTGGGCCGTCAGGCGCGGGGAAGTCTTCGGTGCTGAAGATGATCTACGGCAGTTATGGCTGCGATAGCGGCAGCATCGTCGTGTGCCATCGCGGCGAGGCGGAAGACCTCGTTCAGGCCTCGCCGCGGCGCATTCTGGCGCTCCGGCGCGAGACCATCGGTTATGTGAGCCAGTTCCTCCGGGCCGTGCCGCGCGTGCCGGCTCTCGACGTTGTGGCCGAGCCGCTCGTCGCCCGCGGTGCTTCCCGTGACGAAGCCCGCGACCAGGCTGCGGCGATGCTCACGCGGCTGAATGTGCCACAGCGCCTGTTCGGCCTGCCGCCTTCCACGTTTTCAGGCGGCGAACAGCAGCGCGTGAACATCGCGAGAGGGCTTCTCCCCGACTACGCGCTCCTTCTTCTCGACGAACCGACAGCCTCGCTCGACGCGAAAAACCGCGCGGTGGTCGTCGATCTCATCAACGCAAAGAAGCGCGGCGGCGCAGCAATCATCGCCATCGTTCACGACGAGGATGTTCGCGACGCCATCGCCGACAGGATCGTGGACGCTGCGCATTTCTCGGCGGCGGCATGAAGCGAACAACTTGGAGCGCGTCCGTGATAGCGGCGAGCGCTCCGGCATCGAGCGGGACTGATCTACCATGAGCGCGAACGAGCTTATCCTTACCAACGCCAGCATCGTCCTCGCGGACCGCATGGTGAAAGGCACTCTCACCGTGAAAGGCGCCGTCATCGCCGGGATCGACGAAGGTGTGAGCCATCTGCCCGCCGCCATCGACTGCGAGGGCGATCTGATCCTGCCCGGCCTCGTCGAGCTTCATACGGACAATATCGAGCGTCACATGATGCCTCGTCCCGGCGCAGCCTGGCCGGTGCGCTCCGCCGCCCTTTCCGACGACCGGGAGCTGGCCGCGTCAGGCATCACCACGGTTTTCAATGCGATTTGCGTCGGCGAGGTGCATTCGCGCTCGGTCCGGTCCGGCATGGTGGCGGAGATCGCCCGCGCCATCGACGACCACATCGCGGCGGGCACGCTGAAGATCGACCATTATTTCCATTGGCGTTGCGAGGTGAGCTATCCCGGGCTTCCGGATCTTCTCGATCCGCTCATCGACAACCCGCGCCTCAAACTGATTTCCGTGATGGACCACACGCCCGGCCAGCGCCAGTTCGTCGATGGCGCGCGCTACGCGGAATATTATCAGGGCAAGTTTCAGATGACGGACGCAGAGCTTGCCGAGTTCATGCGCACGCGAAGGCGCGACGCGGAGCTTTATTCAGCGAGCAACCGGCGTTACGTGGTCGAGACTGCGCATGCGCGCGGCGTCCCGCTCGCTAGCCATGACGACGCCACGGCCGCGCATGTCGACGAGGCCATCGCGGACGGGGTGTCGGTCGCTGAGTTCCCGACTACGCTTGAGGCTGCGCAGGCGTCCCATCGCGCCGGGCTCGCCGTGCTCATGGGCGGCCCGAACATCGTGCGGGGTCAGTCGCATTCCGGGAACATCTCGGCGCTCGAACTCGCCCGCGCGGGCGCTCTCGACATCGTGTCGAGCGATTACGTGCCCGCCGCTCTCCTATGGGGTGCGCTGAAGCTTGTGAGCGAGGCGGGCATGTCCCTTCCCGTGGCCGTCGCCACCGTCACGCGCAATCCGGCGCGCGCGGTGGGCTTCACCGATCGGGGCGAGATTGCGGGGGGGATGCGCGCCGACCTCATCCGCGTCCATCAGGTCGCGGACCTGCCCGTGATCCGGGATGTCTGGTGTCTCGGGCGAAAGGTGGCTTGAGGGCGCGGCTTCGAGGTAGCGCAGGTGCCGCCTCGGATCAGGAACGTCTGATGTCCTCATGGGGTTATCCTATTCAGTGCAGGATTACCCGAAGAGCGAGGATGACGAATGGCAAGCGCGAAACGAGAGGACGAGAGGCGATCGCAGGAGGGACAAAGCGATCTCACTTCGAATGCCAAGCGTGCGCTCGCGGAGAAGAAGGCAGCCGAATCCGACACCGAAGCGCCTGCGACGCAAACCGCCAGCGAGGGCATGCAGCCAAACCCGAATTCAGACATCGCACCCTCGGGCGCCCTCGAACAGGAAGGACAACGCCCGGTGCTGGAACGCTCCCGCAAGGTGCGCTGACCCTCGCGCATCGTAAAGGAGGGGTTGACCAACCAACCGGTAAGATCAATGGAAATGCTCGGCTCTCCGAACTGGATTTTTGACGGTGACTCCATAATCGAGACGCTCTGCAAGGGCCTCAGATGACACGCTGTTCTGGAACAACATGGCCGGGCTGAGCGTCTGTCCCCGGACACGATTGAAACTTATCGCCTGCCGCGAACCGTTCGGTCGAATTCGAGGCTTCTATATCGGAGAAGCCGTCGGAACGAAGCTAACGCCGGAACATTGGGCTTGAAGCTGACGGCAAAAAACCCCGAGGAAACCATTTACACCCCGGTCCCCTGCACATTCGCTTCCGTTTGGAGGCAGGAGTTGAACGCGCTGCTGGGCTTGGCGGAAGGCGTGCGCGCGACAGGCTATCGCTTCACGACGATCACCCCTTCTAGCCATGCGCTCGTGAATGCGAGGCCCGGAAACCGAGAGGCGCGCGACATCGAAGGCGTCCTCGGCTGGAGCCGGCCCTTTCAGAAAGACGTCATCCCGGCTCATTTGTTCGGGCTCATGGAAAAGGCTGGTGTTCTTCAGCGGGAGGGAGCGCTTTGGCGCAGCACGGTGCGCTTCTCGACCCTGCAGGGCGATCTGTTCATGCATTCCGCCTTCCCGACCACCGCGCGGGATGCCGTTTTCTTCGGCCCCGACACCTACAAGTTTGTCGATGCAATCAACGCCTGGCTGAACGGGCGGGCGGGACAGGTAGGCCGCGCCGCTGATGTCTGCGCGGGTGCCGGTCCGGGCGGGATAGCGATCGCGAAGGCATGTCCGGGCGCTGAAGTTCTGCTGCTCGACCTCAATCCGAAGGCCGTGGATTTCGCCGCCGTCAACGCCGCTGTGGCGGGACGGCCGAATGCGTGCGCCACGATGAGCAATTTGTTCTCAAACGCTGCGGGCAGCTTCGACCTTGTCGTCTCGCACCCTCCATACCTGATCGACGCAAGCGAAAGAGCCTACCGGCATGGCGGCGGGCCGCTCGGCGCGGGGCTCGCCATCACCATCATCAAGGCCGCGATAGAGCGGCTTTCGCCCAGCGGGACGCTGCTTCTGTTCACGGGCGTTGCGATTGTCGAAGGGCGCGATCCCTTCCTCGCGGCGGCGGCCGAAGCGCTCGACCGCGCCGGTATCGATTGGGCTTATCGGGAAGTGGACCCCGACGTGTTCGGCGAAGAATTGGCGCGCGATCCGTACCAGATAGCAGACCGCATCGCGCTCGTGGTGGTGACGGCGACGAGGGCCGCCTCCGCCTGACGGCGGGACTACTCGCGAGAGACCCTCGCCGAGAGCGGGAACGGTATCTACGGGATGAAAATCGTTGAGATGGCGTGCGGTGGAACAAGCCCGCACTCTTGGCATTAAACAACTCAAAAACAGAAAGCTCTCCCGCTTCCGAAAATGAGCGAATGACTGAAATTACCCCCAAACATAACAGCGTGGATTATTTCGTCAGTAGTGCATCCTTTCCTTGTGTCGCAGCAAAAAGCGCAAGCGCGCGCGGCAATATTACGGAAATGACCTATGGCGACATGAACGAGGCGACGAAGGACGCCGCTATCCTTGATGACCTCGGCGAGTTCATCGCAACGGCCCACGACGAAAGTCTGCGCAGTTTCGTGGCGGCTTTCGAAGCTTTCGAAGAGGCGATGTGGGAGCGGCTTCAGGCCTTGCACGACCTCGACACAAGGTTCTGCGCCTGGGACACCCGCGTTTCTTGCGACCCGGCCTCTCCAGACTTCAGCTTCAGCCTGAGAGGTGAGGCGTTTTTCGTTATCGGCCTCCATCCGAACGCGAGCCGCCTCTCGCGCCGCTATTTTCGCCCGGCTCTCGTCTTCAACCTGCACGAGCAGTTCGAAACTCTGCGGCGGCAGGGTCGTTACGACCGTATGCGCGACACCATCAGAAAGAGGGACGCCGCGCTCTGCGGGTCGGCTAATCCGGCCTTGCGCAATTTCGGCGACCGGTCCGAAGCGGCCAATACAGCGGACGCGCCGCGCCTGATGACTGGCGATGCCCCTTTCGGCCTCGACGCGCGCGGCGTGTGACATGAGCGAAGTAATCCCGCCTCGGTCGGGACGCGCCTTCAGGCTCGGCAAAGGAGCGCGATTGAAGGTCATCGATCCGCAAGGCGAGCAGGTGGCGGATCTGTTCGCCGCCTTTGCTGGAGACACGGCGGAAGTCATGTCTTCCGGGCGCACATTCGACTACCTGGAGAAAATCTATCTAAGCGTCGGCGATACGATCTACTCGAACCGCAGCCAGCCTCTCCTTACGATTCTTGAAGACACCGTGGGCCGCCATGACTTCTTGCTGACGCCTTGCAGCGCGGACACGTTTCGCATCATCTATGGCGACCGCGATCCCCACCGCGGGTGCCTCGGCAATCTGGTGGAAGCGCTCGCTCCGTATGGCATCGGGGCAAACGCGATTCCTGCCTGTTTCAACATATTCATGAATGTCGAACTGGACGGCGTGACCGGGAAGATCGCAGTGAAGCCGCCGCTCAGCAAAGCGAGTGGCTTCATCGTGTTCCGCGCTGAGCAGGATCTGATCATCGGGCTCACGGCGTGCTCGGCCCCGCAATCGAACAACTACAGCTTCAAGCCCATCGAGTTTGAGATACTGCCTTGAGCGGAGCCAACGCGCGAAGCGCATCGCAGCCTAGATGAAAGTCGCTCGGTTAACGGCACCGGACATTCGTCGGCCTAGGCGTGCCATTGTGTCGAGCGTCCGCGTTCTTTTTTGCCACGCCTGCGCCGACATCCATATTTCCGGCGCCCCCATGTCGCAAGGGGAAGTTACTCTATATTATAGACACGTCGGCATTATTCACATATCAGCGATGAGACGGCATCGCTTCAATTCTGGGAAAGCGGACCAGGCAATGGTCAAGTTGGTCGGAAAGGCCGCAACCGGAATTCCCGGCTTGGATGCTGTGACCGGCGGCGGCTTTCAACGGGGACGCCTGTTCTTGCTGGAAGGCAATCCGGGCACCGGAAAGACAACGATTGCGTGCCAGTTCCTGCTTGAAGGGTTGCAAGCGGGTGAGAAAGGCCTCTACATAACATTGTCGGAGACGGAAGAGGAACTTCGGGCAACTTCCGCGTCTCATGGCTGGGATTTCGGCGATAGCGTTGAGATTTTCGAGTTATTGCCGCCTGAAAACATCCTCGACGAGAACCAGCAACAGAGCCTTCTCTATTCTTCCGATCTCGAACTCGGCGAGACGACACAGCGGATCTTCGAGGCTGTCGAGCGCGTGCAGCCGGACCGGATCGTGCTCGACAGCTTGTCGGAAATCCGCCTTCTTGCACAAAGCTCGCTTCGTTACCGCAGGCAGATCCTCGCTCTCAAACACTATTTCGCCGGCTATGACACGACAGTGTTAATGCTCGACGATCTGACAACCGACACGTTGGACAAGACGGTCCATAGCGTCGCCCATGCCGTGATCCGTCTGGAGGAGCTGACGCTCGCTTATGGGGCTGACCGCCGCCGCTTGCGCGTCCTCAAGTATCGCGGGCAGCGATATCGTGGCGGCTACCACGATTTTGTCATCGAGACCGGCGGCGTCAGCGTCTTTCCCCGTCTCGTTTCGTCCGAGCACATGACCGAGTTCCAGCGGACCGTGCTTCAGACCGAAAGCAAGGAGTTGAACACCTTGCTCGGAGGCGGGATCGAACGAGGGTCGAGCACGCTGATCTCAGGACCGTCAGGCACTGGAAAGACTATTCTCGCAATCTCTTTCATTGCCGCCGCGATCAAACGTGGCGAATGCGCGGCCATGTTCATTTTCGACGAGGAATTGGGTCTCTTGTTCTACCGGGCAAAGGCCCTTGGCTTCGACCTGGAAGCCATGATCCGCTCAGGGAAGTTGGTCGTCGAACAAGTCGATGCGGCCTCTTTGTCGCCTGGGGAATTCTCTCATCACGTGCGCCGGTGGATCGAACAGGATGCGGCGCGTACCGTGGTCATCGATGGTTTGAACGGATATCAGGCTGCGATGCCTGAAGAACGGTCGCTGCTTTTGCACATGCATGAATTGCTGCAATATCTGAACCGGCAAGGCGCCACGACTTTTTTGACGATCGCGCAGCACGGTCTGGTCGGGGATCTGTATTCGCCGGTTGATGTTACCTATCTGGCCGATGCGGTCATTGTGCTGCGCTATTTCGAGGCCGCGGGGCGGGTGCGGCGGGCGATATCGGTGGCAAAAAAGCGTACAAGCTCCCACGAAGACACGATTCGGGAGTATCGCATCGATAAACGCGGCATCACCCTCGGGGAACCCCTCGTCGAATTCAATGGCATATTACGGGGCGATCCGTCCTTTGTGGGCGGCAAGCCGTCTTTGCTCAATGAACAAACGTAAATGCTGTGCATCAGTTCTCCAAACGCGCGCTGATCTTGGCCCCAATAGGGCGGGACTCCGCCGTGGCCGCGTCGTTGTTGACCGAGGCGGGGATCGACGTGCAGCCCTGTGCGGATCTTCCTAACCTTGTCGCCGAGTTGCAGGACGGCGCCGGGTTCGCGGTGGTGGCCGAGGAAGCATTGCGAGGCGCGGATACGAGAAGTCTTTCTGCTTTTATCGAATGCCAGCCCGAATGGTCAGACTTCCCGTTCATTCTTTTGACGTTTCGCGGGGGCGGCCTGGAACGAAATCCTTCAGCAAAGCGACTGCTCGACATGCTCGGCAACGTCACCTTTCTTGAGCGACCGTTCCATCCGACCACCTTCGTCAGCTTGGCGCAAGCGGCCCTGCGAAGCCGCAGGAGGCAATACGAAGCTCGCGCCAGACTCGTGGCGCTTCGCAAGGCCGAGGAAGAGCTGCAACTGGCCTTATCAGCCGGGAAGCTCGGTGCCTGGACCCTCGAAGTTCCGAGCCGCCGCCTCATGGCGTCGCCGCAATGCAAGGCGATTTTTGGACGCACCGCGGACGCTGCCTTTTCTTTTGACGATCTGGTTGCCTCCCTGCACCCCGACGACCGTGATGCCGCATTTCGTGCGGCAAGCACAGGGCTCGACACCGGCTCCGATTACGATGGCGAATATCGCTGCGTTTGGCCTGACGGATCGGTGCATTGGATCGCCGTGCGAGGCAGACCGGTCTTCTTCGATCACGAAAAGCGGGCACATCGTATAACCGGCGTGTCCAGTGACATCACCGCTCGAAAACAATCAGAAGAGAGCTTGCTCGATAGCGAGCGAGAGCTTCGCCAGCTTGCCGACTCGATCCCCACCTTATGCTGGATGGCAGAACCGGATGGCGATGTCGTTTGGTATAATGAACGATGGTATTCCTACACGGGGAGCAAGCCGGAAGACGTGAAAGGATGGGGCTGGAAATCGCTTCATGATCCGGCCGCCCTGCCACTAGTGCTCGAGAGATGGGAAAAAAGCCTGCGAAGCGGAGAGCCCTTCGAAATGGTTTTCCCCTTGCGGGATGCCAATGGATGGTTCCGCTCCTTTTTGACCCGCGTTGTTCCCGTACGGGACAGCAGCGGTCAGATCACGCGCTGGTTTGGCAGCAATACCGACATCTCTCAGCAGCAAGAGGTGGAGGCCGCTCTTCGAGACCTCGCCGCGCAGCTTGAGCGGCGGGTGGATGAGCGGACGCGGGAACGCGAGGAAGCCCTGCAGAAGCTGCACGAGGTGCGCAAGATCGAAGTCATCGGTCAACTCACGGGTGGCGTAGCCCATGACTTCAACAACCTCTTGATGCCTATTCTAGCCGGCCTCGAAATGCTGCAGCGCAGGTATCCTGACGACGAGCGCACGCAGAGATTGATCGGGATGGCGCTTCAAGGAGCAGAACGCTCGCGCACGCTGATCTCGCGACTTCTTTCCTTCGCCCGGCGGCAGAATCTGGAGGCGCGCCCTGTCGACGTTGGGGATCTCGTGAATGGCATGATGGACCTCATGCTCCGGACGCTCGGCCCACAAATCGATATCCACCTGAAAATCGCCGAAGGGCTTCCGGCGGCAAGCGTGGACCCAAATCAGTTTGAGCTTGCGCTTCTCAATCTGGCTGTGAATTCGCGCGACGCGATGCCCGACGGCGGCCGAATCATCATCGAGATCTCGCTTGAAACCGTACAGAACGACAGCAAGGACTTGAAAAGCGGCGCATACATTCGTGTAGCGGTGACCGACACGGGTTATGGGATGGATGAAGCTACGCTGCAACACGCCATCGAACCCTTCTATTCAACAAAAGGCGTTGGCAAGGGCACCGGCCTTGGCCTCTCAATGGTTTATGGGCTTGCGGCGCAGTCCGGGGGGATGCTGAGACTAGCAAGCCGCTCCGGGGAGGGAACGACGGCCGAACTTTTGCTTCCCTCTACGGCAAGCGTCGCTGGCGCCATCAAGGATTCCGCAGACGAGACGCTCTCGCGGGGACGTCCGCTGTCCATTCTTCTCGTTGACGACGAGGAGCTCGCTCGCAAAAGCGCCGCAGAAATGTTGGCCGATCTCGGTCATTCTGTCACGCAGGCAGGGTCGGCTGAGACTGCGATTGAGTTGCTGGGCGCGCATCAGTTCGATCTCATCGCCACCGATTATTTGATGCCGCGAAGGAACGGGCTCGAGCTTGTCGAAGACGCGAGGTCAATACGGCCCGGGCTTGCAGCCGTCATAATCACCGGTTTTGCGAACATTCCGAAGGAACGCGCCGCAGATTTGGTCGTGCTTTCCAAACCATTCCGCCAAACCGAGCTTGCCCGCGCCCTCGCTGATGCTTGGGGCAAGGAGGCTCTCCTGGCTGATAACAAGGCTGGAGCCGATTCGATTTGGGCCGGCACGTATGTCAGGCTTGAGCGCGAAGGCATTTTCCAGCGCCGTCTGCCCATCATGCGCTTCGCCAACGATCTCCAACGCAGGGTTCTGCCGTCAAAGCGACTTCATGCCAGCCAGAACGACGGAATGTTTGGGAGTTCGGGATCATAGCGGCACCACGATGAAAAGCGTGCACCCGTGCCCTGGAGACGACTCGACCTCAAGGGTGCCGGAAACCAAAGAGAGACGTTCGCGGATGCCTAACAGGCCGAGGCGTCGCGCTGGCGCGCCGTGTTGATCGCGCTCGCCGGGCGAAAAGCCGCGTCCGTTGTCTTCTATGATCAGGCGAACCTCCTTCTCGTTTGCCTCTAGAAGCACGGCAACCCGCGTTGCCTCTGCATGCTTCGCAATGTTGGTAATGGCCTCCTGCACTACTCGGTAGAGTGTTGTCTCAACCGTGGGATCAAGCCGCCTTTCGATGGACGGCAGGCGCAGATCGAATTGCATGTTCAAACGCTCGCCCCAGGTCTCCACCAGATGGCGAATGGCGGTCTCCAAGCCGAGATCGTCGAGCGCCGTGGGCCGGATTTCCCAGGCGAGCCGGTTTACTTCCGAGCCGAAGCTATTGGCCAGCGCCTTCAGCGCGCTGAGCTGGCGGCTGATCCTATCGCTCTCGGGCAGAGTATGCCCGAGATTGTCAAGGCCAAGCTGTAGAAGCGTAAGCGTCTGTCCGAGGCTATCATGCAATTCACGCGCAATCCTGCGCCGCTCGGCCTCCTGCTCTTCAACCGTGGACCGGAGCACCTGCGACAGCTCAGTCTCGACCAGAGCGCGCTGCCGGGCCTCCTCCTTGAGTTCGGCGGCAACCGCCTGCCATTGTTCGAGGCGGCGGTCGAGTTCAGCGCTCAGCGCTTCCTGTTTGCTTCGAGCCTCCTCGCGTTCGCGGGAAAGCTGATCGATGCGCCGCAGAATCACCTCCATGAGCGAGAGGCGCAAGATCTTTGCGGCCTCCACATCGACGCTCCGCCAAGGATGAGAATGCAGCTGGACCGACTCCTTCCAGGCGGCAAAGCTCTTGCGCGGCGATATGTGCTGACCTCCGTTGACGGTTTCGACGGGTTTGTTGGGATCGCCGGCCCAGATAACGGTGCGCAGCGCTTCCGGTCTGAACCAGAGCACGTAATCCCTCGGCATCTTCGAAACCGAAAGCGCGATAAGGCCGCTGGCGACGTCGGCAAACTCAGCGGCGGGCGGATAGAGCAGTGGCAGCCTGTCCGTATGAAAGACGCCTGCGGTAACCGTTTCGTTCAGCCAGGCGACCAACGCCGCCACCTGCTTTTTGCGCGGCGTGCAGCCAAGTCTCGTATAGTGGTCATCCAGCCACAATCCAACGCCTTCAGCGGGGATGTAATCGAGCAGGTTCGGCCGATAACGGGTAAGACCTTCGGCCATTCCCGCCACGCCGCTCATGTGAGTAACGAGATCTTCGTGGATGCGCTTGCTTCGAAGCTGCGCCTCGAACTCCTCGGCACCGACCTTGGTTTCGAGCCTCGAAGAGGCCATTTGCGCAAACAGCTCACAGGCCATCCGCAGGCGATGAGAGATGAAGCGGGGCTCACGATGATGACATGCGATCAGCCCCCAAAGCCGCCCTCCCAGTACGATCGAGAGCGACATCGATGCCACCACGCCCATATTCGCCAGATACGCCAGATGCATCGGCGAGACGCTGCGGATCCGGCTGTGGCTCAGGTCGAGCGGCTCAGCGTTTCGGGTGTCGTCCATAGCCAGGATCGGCGCGGGCGTGTAGCGGGCATCGGGGATTAGTCGCAGCCAGTTCGTCAGGTAAAGTTGGCGCGCCTGCCGGGGAATGTCGGAGGCGGGATAGTGGAGCCCCAGAAAAGACTCCATCCCTTCGCTCCGCGACTCTGCTTCGACGCATCCGCTGTCGTCCTGCAGAAAGCGATAGACCATGACGCGGTCGAAGCCCGACACGCGGTGCATCTCGACGGCGAGAGCCTGACAGAAGGCATGCGTGCTTTCAGCCTCTTGGACGCGCGCCAGCATGGTCTGCACCATCGCCAAGGTGTCCTCGGGGCTCTCCTCCAATATGGGTTCCAACTCCAGCACGACATGGCTGCCGCTGCGATAGACAAACGTGTCGATCGTCATCTCATCGTGCTTGCCGATAATACCGAAGGCATGCACTGGCCGTATCAACGAGCCTTCAGTATGCAGCAACGTTCTCAGGCGCGATATGCGGTCGCCGGCGACACAATCGGACAGATTTTGGCCAAGCAACTCGATAGGCTCGGCGCCGAGCATCCGACCAGTGTCCCCGCCCGCCTGAAGGATCTGAAGATCCTCGGGGTCGATAGCCAGCAAAGCGCCATGGGGCTGGATCGATCCCGGTATATGGATCGGCTCGCGGTCGCAGTTCGATATATCGGCTCCAAACGCGGGAGCGTTGCCGCTTGAGTCACCGTTTGTGTCAAGGCCGCCCTCGCCACTCATTGCCTTTTGTCTGGAACGCATAAAGTTCTGTCTCGGAAGAGCGGCGGCGAAAACCTTTTGCAAGCGCCTGCGGGCATGGGACTAAGTTTCGCTACCCTCGCAATCCTTGCGTTGCGTCAACATTATCGTCTTTTGGAGCGCTGGTCATTAATCTCATCTCCCAGCCGTCAGGATTATGACCCGGCAAAAGGTAAGACACCAAAAATATGGCGGCGAATCGTGACAAATGTCTCGCTAAACTCCTCCAAATAATCAACGAAATCTTCGGAAAACCTCACAAACAGCCGTCGCACACGAGCTGTTTTACAGGTGCCTTGACTTCGATATGAAGCGGAACGCGAGGCTGATCAGCTTGCGGCAAGCCAGCCTTTCTCGATCGCATATCCCACCAAACCGACCCGGTTGTCCAAGCCGAGCTTATCCATTGCTCGCGCCTTGTAAGTCTCTACGCTCCTGACGCTGATGGTCAGGATATTTGCGATCGCCTTATTGCTGTGCCCCACCGAGGCGAAGCGCAGCACTTCCACTTCGCGCTCGCTGAGATCGGCTCCTGCCGTCGCGTTCTCGGAAGGGCTATCAAGTGTCCGATCGACAGCGTGCGCGGCGATTGATGGATCGAGATACATACCGCCTGAAGCAACAGCATGAATTGCTCGAAGCAGATCATCGGTAACCGAGCGCTTTAGCACGTAACCGGCGGCACCAACTTCGATCAGCTTGCGCAAGTACGCGCGATCTTCATGCACGGTCAACACAACGACCTTGCAATCCGGAAGCTGAGCTAGCAACTGCCGTGTGACCTCCACGCCGTTGAGCCCAGGCATGGACAAATCGAGCACCATCATGGCGGGCTTAAGCCCTATAGCCATTCGAAGTGTTGTTTCTCCGTCTCGCGCCTCGCCGACGATTTCCACATCTGGATCGCGATCAAGTACTGAACGAACGCCAGCGAGCACTACGGGATGATCGTCGGCGATAAAAACGCGCAAGCGGCGAAGCTCGGTCATAGCGGTACCCTGATTCACAAGTGCAAAGCCGACCTGGAGCAGACACAACCTAGAGCGTACTCCACGCAAGTTCTTCAGGCGACATGGCAAGTTGCCGCCATGCGACATGAACGCGCTAGAGGCCCATCACGCTGTCTCGCGAGATTGCCGATGCGCGCATTCACAGCACGACCGGCGAAAGCCCCGCACGCTTTGCGTAAGGCGAGGCCGCCGCGCTGGAGCTGGCCGTTATCGTCCGCCGCTCCGGGCGGCGCGCGCCTTCATAAACGAGAATGCCTCCCAAATCTGCATGAATCGCGATCAGCGCTGTAAGTGGTTACACCCCGCCCGTCAGTATAAATACGTACGCGCGCCGCGTATAATTCTACTACACGCGTATGTATTAATACGCACTACGAATCTATAGATGTTGGATAAACTACGGTTGTGTCGCCGTGACACAGTATTAATGCGTCAACTCGAATTGACACATCTCATCGTATGCCTATGCTGACACTGCTAAGGCACCACTCTTATTTCGTGCCGTTAGCGCAGCCCAACGTGCGGGTTCAGCACGAGCAATCTTTATTGGAGATAACTATGGCAGACCCAAATAAGGTCTATCCGACCGGTCTCACCCTGGCGGAAGCCGAGGAACTGCACGGCTACGTGATCAACGGCACGCGTACTTTCGGCGCCATCGCGGTTCTCGCGCATGTGCTTGCCTACGCCTTCACGCCTTGGCTTCATTAACCTAATCTCAAAGGAGAACTACACATGGCCGATATTGATGGACAAGCCAAGATCTGGCTCGTTGTGAAACCTGAGGTCGGGTTGCTGTGGCTTCTTGGCGGCGTCGCTTTTACAGCGGTGCTCGTGCATGCAGTCCTGCTGGCAAACACGAAGTGGTTTCCGAACTACATCGAGGGCAAGGCGAAAGTGGCGATCGAACACGTCATTCCGCACGCTTAGTAATTCGTCGCACATTGTTATATCGCCGTAGGAGAAGATGGTGTTCCATCTTCTTCAGCGATTTCAGTGGCACACCTTCGTGCAGGTTCAGCACGAATACTTTGGAGGTACCATCATGGCAGATCCAAAAAAAGTTTACCCGACCGGTTTGACCTTGGCTGAAGCTGAGGAACTGCACGGCTACGTGATCAACGGCACGCGCGTCTTCGGCGCTATCGCTGTCATCGCTCACGTTCTTGCCTATGTCTACACACCTTGGCTCCACTAAACCTGTAAGAAGGAGAAGACACATGGCCGATACCGATGGACAAGCCGCCATCTGGCTTTACGTACGCCCCTCGCTCGGAATCCCGCATTTCCTGGGCGCCGTCGCCATCATCGCGCTGGTGGTGCACTTGGGAGTTCTGGGCCACACCACGTTGCTCAAGAAGTACTTCGGCGGCGAAAAGCTGAAGGCTGCTTCGATCAGCTACGTTCTGCCGAGCCACTCGTAAGCGCAGGCCTGAAGTTCGCGCCTTGGAGATAGCTTCAAGGCCGAGCCTTCCCGCGTGCAGCCGCCTCAACGCGGCCTGTGCGCGGGATACGCGCTCTGGGCTGGCGGGGCGACATCGGGGCGACTTGCTTTCTGATATGTGTCCCCTCTGACGTTTCGCCTTACGCTTCGTCTGCACGACTTGCAATATCAAGCGTTCTACTGGCTTGGGAAGAGTGCCTCCGCGCATCTATTGGAGCCGTAACAGACACTCCAGCGCCGTAATGCGTATTAGCAGAAGCGGTGCAAGCCTACGCTGATTTAGATATA
Organism: Rhodomicrobium vannielii ATCC 17100; assembly: GCF_000166055.1. Taxonomy (NCBI): domain Bacteria; kingdom Pseudomonadati; phylum Pseudomonadota; class Alphaproteobacteria; order Hyphomicrobiales; family Hyphomicrobiaceae; genus Rhodomicrobium; species Rhodomicrobium vannielii. Next base: position 1,643,910 of record NC_014664.1, on the reverse strand, counting down.
TATATTTTCAATTATGACTGGCTTTATATTACGCAATTCACTGCGTGTATGTGGATAATACTGACAAGAGTTGGTGTTTTTCATTCTTGTACAGCCGATAAGAATGACTTAAGCTCTGAGCATGACAGCACTGCGTAGTGTTGATCGCGCTCTGAACTTCCTTATGCAGCGTGTTGGAACGTAAGAATAAGGATGCGGTTCCAACACGATGCTTGATCAATCTTCGAGGAATTAAGATTATGGCAGATCCGGTGAAAGTCTACCCAAGTGGCCTTACGCTTGCGGAAGCCGAGGAGTTGCACAGCTACGTTCTAAACGGCACGCGGACCTTTGGTGCGATCGCTCTATTTGCGCACTTTCTCGCTTACGCTTTTACGCCCTGGCTTCACTGAAGAGATAGTTCTAACGGGTTGCGTTGCTCGACTGCGGTGATTGTGCGTGCGGGAGTTTGGACCACTCGATATGGGTCAAAAAGACCTGCGCGGCGGATTCTGAAGGTTGCTGCCGCGCTGTCGTCGTCCGTCTCGTCCCAAGTCAAGCAGTATCTTCCTTTGCACCAGGAAACATCCTGGTGCCGAATTGAAGTACGTAGTTCAGCCATATACGTACTCCAAGCCCGGGCTCCTAACGGGCATTTACCTGCGCACAGACGATCAGCCACGTCTGTGCGCAGTTCTTTTTTTGGCCTCAAGGACGGCGCACATTGTGTGACCTTCTGATTAAGTATAATATATACACTCGTAATTATTATGATGCGACAAAATAAATAATTGAACAATGTGCATTAAAACAGTTCATATAGACGAACACAGTCACGGGCGCTAACCTCTAATATGAAAGGCTTACTACTATGGGGTTATTTGGAACAATCATCGGACTTTTTCTCATGTTGACGGGCCTTCCCTTCTTGGCTGCGGGTCTTGGCTCCGAAAATATGCTGTCAGATCTCCAAGGAATGAAGCTATATGAGACAGCCTTCGGTGCCGCGCTCATGATTGCTGGCTTTGTAATTGGAAAATTCTGGAGTCTGAAGGTAAAGCCGAAGCGCACGGTAATAGAGTAAAGTCGACGCGACGAGATAAATATACTTAGCCCGTGGACTCATAACGGTCGTGCACCAAAGGCGCGTCGCGATGATCAACCGCGGTGCCGGTAAGGCCAGAGACCTCCATCTCCATCAGCCGCTCGGCGGTAAAACTGATCATCTCGCGCAGGATGTCGGCGTCGGGCGTCTTCTCAGGCAGCGTGTGGAAGCTCATGATGTCGTCGGTCAGCGGCAGTTCCCCGGTTGCGTTGGTGTCGCAACCCGATCCTACCGGTGAGGCGCCGATGATCGCCGCAAGACGCTGCCGTACGCGCCAGCGTGCGGACAATCCGCCGTCAGGCTAATCGCGAGAAGGCCCTGCCGGCCGGCACGATGCGATACCGTGCAAAACCGGTCGCTCTCTGCCCGCAAATGTGTGTATCCTAGTGGAGCGAATTTGAGATTTGAGTCCCGGTTGCAGCTAGCTCTCGCTCAAATGTCAAATCCAAAAGCTCCACTAAACCGGAGCGAAATGCAGATTTTGAGTAAGCATCCGGTGAGGGCCGCAGCGTGAGCGCTTGCGGTTGATGACTACGCCGCCAGTTGCAAGCCGGGCTGCTTCCATTCCCAGGGCAGCAGCTCATGGAGTCGGCTTTGCGGCTGGCCTGCGATGCGGGCGAGCACATCGGCCAGCCAAGCCATCGGATCGATGCCGTTGAGTTTGGCCGTCATGATCATCGTCATCATAAAGGCGGCCCGGTCGGCGCCGCGATCTGAACCGGCGAAGAGCCACGACTTTCTTCCGAGCGCAAAACCTCTCAGCGCTCGTTCGGCCGAGTTGTTGCTCAGGCAGATGCGGCCGTCGCCAAGGAAAGCGGCGAACCGATCCCAGCGCTTGAGCAGATAATCGATGGGCCTGGCGACGGAAGCCGAGCGCGACAATCGCGAGCGCTCCTCGCCAAGCGAGGTTTTCAGATCGGCCAGAAGCGGCGCGCTTTGCTTCTGGCGCACGCGCAGGCGCTCGCTGGCGGGAAGGCCGTTGATGGAGCGCTCGATGTCGAACAGCGCGTCGATGCGCTTGACCGCTTCCAGCGCAATCGGGGAGATGGCCGGCGCCTGTTTGCCGCGCTTCGCGTTGGCGGCGATGTCAGCCAGTTCGAAGAACTGGCGCCTGGCGTGCGCCCAGCACAGCGCCGAGACGATGGCGCCTTTTTCGCGCGCCGGATCGTAAAGCCCGTTATAGCCGCTATAGGCGTCGGCCTGCAAAATGCCGGCGAAGTCTCGAAGATGGCTCTCGGGATGCTCCTGCCTTCGGTCTCGCGAAGCGTAGTAAAGCGCGGCCGGCGGCGCGGTCCCGCCAAAAGGGCGATCGTCTCTGACATAGGTCCAGATGCGGCCGGTGACTGTCTTGCCTTTCGCCAGGATCGGCACCGTCGTGTCGTCGCCAAACAACCGTTCGGCCGAAAGAACATGGGCCTCGATCAGCGCCTGGAGCGGTTGCAGCGCCGCCATGCAGGACCCAACCTGATCGGCCAGCGTCGAGACGGAAAGTTCGACGCCTTCGCGCGCATACCGCTCGCTTTGCCGGTTGAGAGGCTGGTGCTGGCCGAACTTCTCGAACAAGATCATGGCCAAAAGGCCCGGCCCGGCAAAACCGCGCGGCGTTGCATGAAAGGGCGCCGGCGGTTGCGCGATCGCCTCGCAGCACCGGCAGGAGAACTTCTCGCGCACCGTTTGGATGACTTTCCAGCGGCGCGGAACAACCTCGAGCGTCTCGGTGACGTCCTCGCCGAGCTTCGACAGCTTCGTCGAGCCGCAAGACGGACAACATGTCGGCGCCGGGAGCACCACGCGCTCGCGCGGCAGATGCGCCGGGAAAGGCTTGCGCGATGGATGCTTGCGCGTAGAGGATGGCGTGCCTTGCGTCCGGGCTGTGGCTGTCTCGGCGAGAAGCTCGTCCTCGGCCGCGGCTGTCTCCAGCTCTTCGAGCTGAAGCTCCATCTGCTCCAGGAGCCGCGCCTTGTGCTCCGAGCGGCTACCGTAAAGCACCCGCCGCAGCTTCTCGATCTCGAGCCTCAGATGAGCGATCAGCGCGTCCGTGCTGGATGTCGCCGCGCGAGCGCGAGCCGCAACGGCCTCGGCGGAAAGGCGGGCGGCGCGCTCGGCGAGGATCATCGCATGCGCGGCGGCAAGGTCGGAAGGAAGAGCGTCAAGCGGCGTGGTCACCCGACAAGAGAATCATGGTTCGCCAACGTTTTCAAAGGCAAACCGTCAGCCAACCGAAGTCGGTCTCCAGGTTTTTTGCGGATTGCGCCAATCGATCCCGGAGAGCAGATAGCCAAGCTGCGCGGGCGAAATCGAGATCGCGCCGTCAGCCGGGCTCGGCCACAAGAACCGGCCTTTCTCCAGACGCTTCGTAAAAAAGGCAGGCGCCCTGGCCGTCATGCCAGATCACCTTCAGAAGATCGCCCCGGCGGCCGCGAAAGCAAAACAGATGGCCGCTCAAAGGATCGCGCTGCAAAACCTCCTGGACCTGCAAGGACAGCGACGGGAAGCCCCTGCGCATATCGGTGTGACCCGTCGCCAGCCACACCCGCACGCCGGTCGGAACCGGGATCATGGTCTCCTCCCGTCGGCAATATCGAGAATGCGCTTCAACGCGCCCATGTCGGCGCCGGGGCCAACCCGCACGCGCCGCCCGTTCAAAAGCTCGATCTCGATGCGATTATCGGCGGCGGGCGCGTCACTGGCGCTGTGATCGTAGATCGTGTCGCGGCTCTTCCCTGGCGCCGTCAGAGAGACCGGCAGGAATGCCGGTGCGGGCTCTGGCTTCTCGTCGTTCTTGGCCAGCTTCCGCCAACGAAACAGAAGGCTTGGCTTGATCCCATGCCTGCGGGCGACCGCTGACACATTCACGCCGGGCTGCAAAGCCTCGGCGATGATCGCCTGCTTCTCGTCCTCGCTCCAGCGGCGCCGGGTATCAGCAACTACGGAATACCGGCGGGCAAAAGTATCTCCAGACATAGGCACGGGCATAGCTCCTGTCGCGACAAGCGTCACAGACAAGACCTGTCTCTTACACGCCCCGCAAGGCGGCCCTCAGCGGAGGCTTACGATTTTGAGGAGGCTGTTAAGGCTGTAAATTGTTGATTTTAATGGCGTCCCCAACAGGATTAATCTGGTGCTCTACCCTGCTAAGCTACGAGGACCGTAGCCTCATTAGAGCGCGGTTCGACAGAAGGTCAAGCCTCTACAATATGATAGATCAAATAGTATGGGGGCGTCTCGAGTTGTAGTCGAGGCGCTAGGCTTCGATGATCCGGCGCGCCTGCTTCAGGCTTCCGAACAGGTGTTCGTTCAGGCATTCGTCGCGAAGACGCCCGATGAAGCTCTCTGCAAACCCATTCTGCATCGGCTTGCCGGGCGCGATGTAATGCCAGTCGACCCGGCGCGCCTCCTGCCATTTCAGGATCGCGTTCGAGGTCAGCTCTGTGCCGTTGTCGCTGACGACGAGGTAGGGATAGCTGCGAAGCTACGCAATGCGGTCGAGTTCACGTGCGACGCCGACGCCGGAGAACGAGACATCGGTGACGAGCGCGAGGCATCCCGGTTGAAGGTATCGATCACTGCCAGAATGCGAAAGCGCCGGCTGTCGATCAGCGCGTCCGACACGAAGTCAGTGACCAGCGCTGGTTGATCCCTTGCGGAACCGCCAGCGGCGCCCGCGTTCCCGGAGCCCGCTTGCGACCTCCGCGCTTTCTCGTGGTCAGGCGCTCCTCCTTGTAGATAGAGCTTCTTGCGGTTGAGCTCGGGGTACGGCGTTGCGTCGGAGGATCAAACTGTGGGGACAAAGGCGGCTGATGCTGCACGGCTCGGTGATCGACGTCCGGCGGCTAGGGTTTAGGCAGCGGTCTCAGCCTATCCGCCGATGCGCTCGAATCCCAAGTGATCGTTTTAATCTGGACGCGACGGTTGATGCCGCCCAGCGGCCTCACGGGGTCCTTAAGCTCACGCATACCGCGACCTTCCGCGACAAGCCTGTTGGCGGCGACGGCGTGGAAATCCCTCAGCCTAGCTGCTACTGCGTTCGCGCGACGTTGTGAGAGCCCCAGATTGTATCCGTCGCCGCCCCGCGCATCCGTGTGGCCGATAATCATAAAGCGGCTCCTGGCCAAGCGCGGATCGTTCAAGGCGCGGCCCAAGGTATCAACGGTGATCTGCGCGTCGCTCATAGTAAGCGCGGACTGATCGTATTCGAAATTCACGACGAGATCGATGTTGGGCGCCTGCTCTTCTCCGATTTCAGGTCCTTCGATCGCAATGCCACGGTTGAGCGGGGTATAGCTGCGCACGAGCGGTCTGGTGGGGGGAGCGTTCTTGGGCTGCAGAGCCTTCACAATAGTCTCGGCATCTATTGTTTCGGGATATTGAGCGAAGGCTGTCGCCACCCTGAAGCAGACCAAGGCTCCAACAATCAGCATAATGGCGCTGCAGTGACCTAGGGCGCACCTTGCTGTGCATCGCAAATTTGCCATGACCTGCTCCGCCTAAGATGTTTAATCCCAGATTTTGATGGTGCATTATTCTCCCTCGGCTGGAAGGATGCGCTATAGGACAAATTCTTCATGGGAGCGCCACAACGACTGAGGCGGTCCGTCGAGCGATACAGCATAGTCAAGAGAGCTTGAGGGCCCTGGCCAAGCGCTACGGCATCAACCCGAAGACGGTCTCGAAATGGAAGAAGCGCTCATCCGTCGCCGATGTGCCGACTGGACCGAAAGAGCCGAAATCCACGGTTCTGTCGGTCGAGGAAGAGGCGATAATCGTCGCCTTCCGCAAGCATACGCTCTTGCCGCTCGACGATTGCCTCTATGCGCTACAGGCGACGATACCGCATCTGACTCGCTCGTCGCTGCATCGCTGTCTTCAACGCCACGGTATTTCTCGGCTGCCGGACGTCGAAGGCGACAAGCCCGCCAGGAAGAAGTTCAAGTCCTATCCGATCGGCTATTTTCATGTCGACATAGCCGAAGTGCAGACGGCCGAAGGCAAGCTCTATCTCTACGTCGCCATTGACCGCACGAGCAAATTCGCCTTCGTGCAACTCGTCAAAAAGACCGGCAGGACGTCCGCTTCAGCCTTCCTCGTCGCCCTGATAGAGGCAGTTCCCTACAAGATTCACACGGTGCTCACCGACAACGGCATCCAGTTCACGTTTCCGCCGCGTTATGCCGATGGACCAACGGCCAGATACATGACGCACATGTTCGACATGCGATGCAGCGAGAACGGCATTGAGCACCGCCTCACCAAGGTCAAGCATCCCTGGACAAACGGCCAGGTCGAGCGAATGAACCGGACGATCAAGGAGGCGACGGTCAAACGCTATCACTACGACCGTCACGAGCAGCTCGAAACCCACCTATCGGACTTCATCAACGCCTATAACTTTGCTCGCCGACTAAAGACCCTCAAAGGCCTCACGCCTTATGAGTTCATCTGTAAATGCTGGACGAATGAGCCGGAAAGATTCAAGATCGATCCAATCCATCAAATGCCGGGACTGAACATCTAGGTGCATATTCAAATCACCAAATATGGTGATTAATATGGCTCAACACTTCCTTCTCTCCCCGGCGGCTCGCACACTCTCACTTGCGAAGGTTCTTCGCATGTCGGACGCGCAAGCAGAAGAAGCCTTCCGCGCGATCCGCTGGGGGGATGGCAACCCTGTTTGCCCGGAGTGCGGCGGAACAAACCATTACGACCTCAAGAGCCGTCCGGTTTGGAAGTGCAAGGCGTGCTCCAAGCAATTCAGCCTCACCTCCGGTACGATCTTCCACAGCCGCAAGCTTCGCATTCGTGACATTCTCGGAGCCATCGCGATTTTCACCAATGGCGCGAAGGGCTATTCCGCGCTTCAGCTTTCCCGCGATCTTGGTTGCGACTACAAGACCTGCTTCGTTCTCCTCCACAAGCTGCGTGAATCAATAAAGGCGGCTCGCGATGAAGGCGCTTTGCAGGGCGATGTTGAGCTTGATGGAGCCTATTTTGGCGGTCACGTTCGCCCAGAGAACCGCAAGGAAGATCGGAAGGACCGTCGCCTTGCTGAGAACCAGACCGGCAAGCGCCAAGTCGTGGTTGTTGCTCGCGAGCGTCAAGGCCGCACGATCACGACCGTTGCCAAGACAGAAGCGGCGGGCGACTGCCCGATAGGCAACCCGCCAAGCGTGAGTGCGGCGTTTCGATCCACGCTCCCGCACGGGGAGCGACGGGGAGCAAGTCACATGAAGCGCCAAATCTCTTTCTCGTTTCGATCCACGCTCCCGCACGGGGAGCGACGCGCTGCGCCTCTGGCCGGAGGCTCCATCCTACCAGTTTCGATCCACGCTCCCGCACGGGGAGCGACGCCGAATTATTAGAGATAATGGGTGCAACGAAAGGGTTTCGATCCACGCTCCCCCACGGGGAGCGACTAAAAAAAGTTGCTGCATCCGATCTATTAAGGGGTTTCGATCCACGCTCCCGCACGGGGAGCGACCTCGACCGTATCGGCCGAGATGAGCTTGCCGAGGTTTCGATCCACGCTCCCGCACGGGGAGCGACCCCACGTCGCGCCCCCGTCCGTCGACGTATAGATGTTTCGATCCACGCTCCCGCACGGGGAGCGACATTGCAACAGAGGCTTTCTTTTATTCTGGTCTAGTGTTTCGATCCACGCTCCCGCACGGGGAGCGACGGCTGGGATGATCCGAAGATGGCGAGGGTGTACACGTTTCGATCCACGCTCCCGCACGGGGAGCGACCCGCGTTCAACTGGCTATCAAGTATATGAGAGAGGGTTTCGATCCACGCTCCCGCACGGGGAGTGACCCCGCCGACGTGGATGCCCTGTTGCGTGCAATATTACGCGGCGTTCGAGGTGGACGGCGTCCAGGTCGATGCCAGCACCGTCGAGACTCCGTCGCAGTCCACCTTCATTGAGGCCTTCGGCAGCGGCCCCTGGACGCATTTTTCCGAAATCGCCGTTGGCGACAAGCGTGTCGCGGTGGTGGCGCCCGAACTGCGGCTGGCAACCGAGCTCTGCCGCGACCGCAAGGACCGGGCCGAGATCATCGCCCACTGGATGCGCGATCATGGCTGCGACGCGCCGCTTCTGAGGAACGCCATGGAAGCGCGCGGCATCGACGCGGCAACCCAGTCGTCCGTGATGGCGACCATCCGGGAGCGGGGCGAACTTGAGGTTCGTGACTGATGGAAAAGCCGATCAAAGCCACCAGCGACGAAGAAGATGAAGCCGAAGAAAAGCAGCTTCTGCCCGCTTGACGAGTGCGCGGATCGGAGCCTATGTTTTGGGTAGGTGCTGAACACACCTTCTACTATCGGCGGGATCCGCGCTCCGTAAAGTCATCGCGGATTTTTTATGTCCACGGGAATAGCAACGTCTCCGCCTCGGAGAGCGTTCGCCTATGGCCGGGTGTCTGCGACCATAAAATACCCTTCGGGGGAAAGCCGCAGGCCGTCCGATAGCGGTGTTCAAGCACCCGGTCTCGTCCCTTGAACAGGACGAGAGGTTGAACAACTATCGGGAGCCTCCAATGGCAATTTCACTCGCAATCCCCTCCGAACAGCATGAAGCGGCGCCTCTGCTTGGCGACCCCCTTGAATCGCTCCACCGCGTCGCGAATTTGCTGCTGACCACCCTCGAAAGCCGCGCATCCGATGAGGACCGCTGGGCATGCATCGACCTCGCCACGGAGATCCTCTTCGGCGCCGTCGCGAAATTGGAAAACACCCGCATCGGGAGGGAGGCATGAAGAGCGGCGCTGCAATCGTGCCGTTCGATTTCGAGGGCAACAATGTCCGCATCGTCAACCGCGACGGCGAGGCATGGTTTGTGCTGGCCGACGTGTGCCGCGTGCTGGAAATTGCCAATGTCGGGAACGCCAGCGCTCGTTTGAAGGAGCATGAACAGAATTCCATCCGCTTGACGGATGTAATTCGTCGGGGCAACCCGAACGTCACCATCATCAACGAGCCCGGCTTCTATCGCCTTGTTCTGCGTAGCGACAAGCCAGCCGCCGAACGCTTTCAGGACTGGGTTGTGACCGAAGTCCTGCCATCGATTCGTAAGACGGGCTCGTACAGCGCCCGCCAGGCCGAGGAGCCGCGCCGACGTGAACTGGTCCTCGCGGACGAAGTGCTCGCCTTGAAGCGCTTGATGCTTTCAACCACCGACTATGCTGTTGGGCTTGAGAACCGGATCATGGATTTGGAGCGCAAGGCCTGGCAGATGCCGGTAGACGGCTGGACCCGCGATTGGTTCGAGGCAAGGATGGCTGCTGCCGGGATCAAGAGCTACACCGAACTCGCCGAGCGGGTGTGCGTGTCGAAGAGCATGCTGTCCTTCATGCTGGATGGCAAGCGGTCGACGGCTCTGCCGGTTGCGCGGGGCCTTGCCCGCGAGCTAGGAGTGCCGCTCATCGAGATCGCACGCCGCACCACGGGGCCGGCCATGGAGGCGCTGCTTGAGGCCGGAGCGCTTTGCGCAGAGAAAGGGCACCGCGCCGGCAGCGCAGTCTGACGCCCGAGCAAGAGGAACTTGCGGTGGGCTCTGCGTAGACAAGGGCTGTCCATCCGTGAGTGCCACAAGGTGCTGAAGCAGGTCGGCGCGATCTCCACCTCGCACATGACGCTGCATCGATGCTTCGTGCGGCACAGGCTCAACCGCCGGGCGCGACGATCAGGCAGGCCGGGAAACCGGCCTGCTCTTCCCTTTGACGCTGTCTCGCTTCGCGCCGAAAGTTTCCCCCCGGCTTCCGAAGGTGATCCCCCTCCCGGCTTGAATCCCGTTCAAAACAAGGCCGCAGAAGGCCGTTTGCCGAAATTCGAAAATCCTGAACTAAAAGCCGCAACACCATCAAGAGCGGTCGTCGCGGATCCCCTTCCTCGCCCGTTCTCTACGGCGAAATTGACCCCAAAGCGATCGTCCCGGCACGCCGCTGTGAACGGCCGCTTCGCGCCCCCATTGCGGCCGTTGAGCCCTTAGCTTCAATCGCCTGAAAGCGGATATTACTCAGGACTAGGGCGGTTCGCGGTTGATGCCTTTAGCATAGAGGTGGCTCCAAAAACATGTTTCGGCGACTTCCCTACTCGAAAACGGTAAATCCTGCGACGATCTCACCATCGGCGGGGTCGTAGACCACTGCCACCGCATGCCTCGCGCGGGTGAGACCGACATAGAGTTTTGCGCGGGTTTCGGCCTTCAGCTGCGATTGGACATTCTTCAGCCAGTCCACCATTTCTTTGGTGGGATAAATAATGACGCGGTCGAAGCCGAGGCCTTTTGACCGTCCAAACGTTAGCGCCGGTAGATCGGGAGATCCGATCTTGACGGTCGAGCTCCATCGGAGCTGCACCGGTCGCCTCGTCTCGAGATACCGGGGCAGATCCTTTCGCCGGACGATGAAGAGACCCGCATCAATAGGGGCCGGTTGCCTGCAGTCGGGACATTTGCAAGCGGTCGCAGCAGCCATTTTTGGATAGAGCTTCGACGACAATTCGCAGATAGCGGTGCTATTTCGGTGCGATGTCATGAGGCTGGTCACATCAATATCGCAGGTAACCTTTCGGGGAAGTTCCGCCCGAATAAAGTCGGCAATACCTCCATCCCTGTACTTCTTAAGGCGAGCCTCCAGATGGGTCACATAGGTGACCTGACGGGGATCACCCACCATGACGACGTTGGCGGGGCTTTGGAAGAGCGCCGCCAAAACGTCGAGGTCGTGGCCTGCCAGATCTTGCACCTCATCTACGAAAATAAATGGATAAATACGGGAAAGCCGCTCGATGACAGCGCCGTCCGATGCCTCATTGCACCGTATCGTCAACCTCGACAATTTGTCTGAATAGACGCGATTCCGACGATCGAAGTAGCAACGTCTGAAATCTTCCTCACCCCAATACATGGGACGACCTTGCAGGTCACGCCCGCGAAAACCGGATCTCTGCGAAACCAGAAGCATACCAGCGACATCCCAATCGAACAGCTTGCCTTGAAAGGGCTTGATGCCATGCTCGATCAGCAGACTGAACCAGGTCTGGATATGCACGTTGCCCGGAACCGAGCCATTGATTTCGAAAAATTTGCGCCGGATCTCTTCTTCGTTCGATTCCGTGTAGGTGGTGATGAGGACCCGTTTCTGTTCAACCGCAAGCGCCTGCCTGACGAGGTAGGTGGTCTTCCCCGAGCCTGCCGCAGCAATGACGAGCTTATTCGGCCCCATCATTTGGCGATCGCATCCAGGATATATTTCGGATAAGTGATTTTTATCTTCGCCGAGAAAATCGCCAACGCGCACTCGGTCTTGTTGTTTTTCATATAACGATGAAGGTTATCGAGATCATGCTTGGTACTGAACAGCGTGTTGAAGGTCTCGACGCTATTGGATTTGACCAGCTTCGGCTCAAGGGTGTTATAGTTGAAAGGTTTGCCGCCGAGGACCAAGTCCCCCTTATCCACCACAGGATCATAGCATATTGTGATATGATTGACGTCCTTGTATTTGGCGTACTTCTTTTCAAGCGCAGCAGTATCCCCGTCGTTGTCGGTTGCGACCACGACAGGGATTTTCAGCGCCGTCGCCAGTTCGAGAAAACGCAGGAACGAAAGCCCGACCGAGATGACATCGATCTCGTCGTCGATAGGCAATTTTCCCCCGTTGGCATCCATATAGGCCCGTTGGACGACCAGCTCGTCCGCATCGCCCTCTACAAGGATCGACTTCTGCGACAACACAAGACGCAGCGTGTCGTAGCCAGGCAGCTTATGGAAGAAGTCGCTCGCGTCCAGATCCTTGATCCGTGTGACCTTAGCTTCCCGTAACAGGATCAGGTGGTCCAGTCCAAGTTTGTTCGCGACGAAGCTGCTATGCGTGGTGATGATGACCTGCTTGCCGCTATTGTCGGTGCTGATATCGCTGATGAGCTGGTTGAGCTTCGAGTGCGAGAGGTGGTTTTCCGGTTCCTCGATCAGCAATACGGTCGCTTCGCTGTTCTTTTTGCTGCTCAGCGCGAGGCGCGTTTTGACGATGCACTGCTCGCCCTTGCCGATATAGTGGAAGGGCACATCCTCAATATAAGTCATGAGGCTGCTTTCCCAGGCATTGTGAGACGACATATCGACCGAGATGCTGACCTTTTTTCGGCTGATCTTCGCCGCTTCCGCCAATCTTTCATTAATGGCGCCGACATTGCCGTCGGCCTTGAAGGCGTCTTTCAGCTTGCGGTGGGCTTGGGATATCGCAACACGCTCCTTGTCGTCCAAAAACTCTCGGACGATGCGGGAGATGTACATATCCGAACCGCTCTGCACACGCGTGCTCGTTGAATCTATGAGGGCCGACTTGATAGGAATGGTGCGGGCCATCGCCGGCTGGCGGGAGAATTCCGACCATTGTACCTGATAGAATTCCAAGGGTATCGAGTTGATCTCTTTGCCCTTCAGCAACTCAGTGTAGGCACCGTCGTATTTCTTATCGAACTCGATTGAGAAGAGGAGGCCACGCGCCTTGTCGTTCTTCTCGGAGTTGCCGTTTCCGCGAAGTTCTTCCAGCGCATCGTCTTCACCGTCAAGAAACAGTTCGATCTGTATCTCCGGCGGTTGTAGTGGGGCTTTCGTGGCGAGACTGTCCAGATACGCCCGCTCGATATTCCTGTTAAAGAGATAGGGAGATAGTTCGTTGCGAAGATATTTCCCATTCAGCATGCCCGTCAGGCACAGATGGATCGCTTCGAGTAGCGTGGATTTTCCGGCCTCATTATTGCCAACGATGATGTTGACACCCTGATCGAAATCAACCTCGAACCAACCTTCAAAGCATTTGAAATTCTTGATTTTGACCTTCTCGATATACATCGCGCACCCCACTTCCTCGCGAGGCAATCATAGCTTGTTCCGAAAAAATCGGCGAGCCAAAGTGAGCGATTATTGTGCATTGATAGCGACCGGCCGCCACGCTTGAGAACCAGGCGGGCCGGGAAATCGGCCTGCTTTTCCTTGCCGCTGACGCGCTTCGCGTCGAGGCGACAGTTTTTACGAGATCTTTCACGGTGTTTCCGCTCCGCCGGGTTGGAATCCCCTTTAAGACAAGGCAGCAGAAGGGCCAACTGCGGGCATAGCCTGACTTCGGAGAACGCCCGCTACTCCAGGTTGATCCGCCATTCCTCCCCGGTGCCAGCCACCCCTCGAAACGCAGCGCGCTTCATCGCCTGATGTTTCCGCACCTGTCGCTCTGGCTGCCGGAGGATGCGCAACTGCGCTTACAGTGCGACACCAAATTGAAGCGGCTCGCGGCGGCGTAAGCGGTCGTCAGATTGAGCTGGTCGGCGCTGCGGCTTTACCAAAGCACCGAACCTATTCGACCGTCAATTGTCGGCAGTTTCATACTCTGCTTCGGCATAAGGATCTACCTCAGTTGGCTCGTCGTCCTCTCTCGGTATTGCCCCACCGTGGTCCTTTGTCCCGTACTTCTTGCGGAACGTTCGGCCCCAGACAACCATCTCTTCATCCCAAATGCTCAAAAGATCTCTCCAGCTAGTAATGTGACGAAGTTCAACGCCCTGTACTTCGACGATGGGCTGGTTGTCATCCCCCCTCACTTCTTTCAGATCATCGAACGTCCGCTTGACATCCATCATCGCTGAGCCGAGTGCACTTAGCGAATTGTAGTAGCGATCGGTCGGTGTGTCGCCGGGGCGTCTGGCCTTCATCTTCCCCGCTGGCGGAAACTCGTTCCGCAGGTAGATGTCGCTAACAATCTGGTCCGCGGAGTCATCGGCTGTACGCTTAATCTCCCCTTCCTCGTCAACCGCGCGTAGTGGGACGCCCTCTTCGTAATCGCGCAGGGCCCGTCCAAGCTGGTGAACGCCTTGGATGGATCGACGCATCGTATCAAGAATCTCGCCCGGCGTACGCCGATCTGGCTGTTCGTTGTTTGAGGTGCCGCGATCTGCATTCAGTCGTCCATCGACGACAAGAGGGTAGGCTGCACGAACAGCAAGCTCCATTGAAGCGGGCCCGGGTTCTTCGGTGGAACCATCTCCGATTACAGCGCGAACCTCGGCCAGGGATTCCTTAACGATTTGCTCGGTAGTACGGCCGGTGGACGTCCAGGCAACCTTATGCACGGCTTGGCCGAATGCGTGACGAAGGTAGCGACGGATTTGGTCGACTTTTGCCGGCTCATCGGCAACTGCGCGCAGGATGAGACCGGTCGCCAACTCATTCTTGAGCTTCGAGCCGATGTTCTTGCGACTTGATTGGCTCGTGACGGCTACGCGCATCGCATGTTTGATGGCGGAGTCGTCGCTGGTAAACAGACGCACGATATGTGCCGCGCGCAGCACTGGATCAACCGGAAGGTGCGCCGCTTTCGCTTCTGCCTTCGTGCAGGATCCAGCATAGTAATCACGCTCGGTCTCGGAAATAAGATTTCGGCGGCAGAATTCGTCCAAAACTTCGTCGGCGAGGGATTCGTTTTCAGGACCGGGCCCCCAAGGCTTAGGAGGATCAACATGGCGAAGCGCAACAAACGACCTCACCGCTGTCGGAAAGGTTGTTGAACCGCCGGGGTAGGGGCGGAAGCCTACGAGAATCAGCGCCGGAATACGCTCGCAACGGAGCGCGACCGTGGTAGCTCTGTCACGTTCGCCCTTATCGAATAACTCGTTGAGACGGCGAATGTAGGCTCTCAACTTGGCGTCCTGGTCATCATACGGTACTTCGTGTGAGTGGACTTCGAGCAAACTATGGACGGCCGTTGTGCGTGAAGACCCCTCAACCGTCGTAAGCACGGTTGCAGGCGCTGAGCCATCCGCATGCTCATAAGTCGTTGCGACAAGCCAGACAGCCTCCATAACACCCTGTGACTCGATCGAAGGCTTCCAGTTGTTTTCTTCCAGCACGAAGCGCTCAGCGTGCTGTGACGCCCAAATCAGGTGATGCCTATTTTCGATCATCACGGCGAGCTCGGCGACCTGCGGGCGTGCAGCATCAAGTGGGCGCGGTTCCGGGATGGGTCGGAATTTGGAGTCTTCGCCCCCGGTACCTGGTTCAATAGCGAACGGATGCCGCCGAGCGGGAAAGGTACGCGGATTTCGCGGGTCGGGCATCACCCGCCTCGCCCACACGCTCGTTCTGATGCCGAGCAACGTGCCGCCAGGCACAGGAATACGCTCGACGTCTGGTTGCTCGGCGCCCCCGATTGATGCGCGTACTTCGGACGGATCGACAACCGAGTTCGAAATGGCAATCGCAGAGGCACCCGATAAGTCGAAGGCGTTGGTCAATCGCTCAGCAAGCGTTTGCCTAGCTTTGGCGTGGGCGTAATCAGGGAGGCGCTCGACTGGGCGAGGCAGGATATGGAGATTTTCATCAGTATTCGTCATAGGATTCTCCTACGTTTGACGTCGGAATTGGCGTAAAAACGGGTAGCGAGAGCCGCTTGGAAACGGCTCCCGTGGGATCGTCAGCGGACCGGAGCCGCACACAACTTGCGACGAAGCAGTGCGCGAAGGTTCTTCAATCCCCGATGGTCAGAAGGCGTATCGGGCGCGAACACCGGGCCGTCCATCGCAGGGTGATGGAAACGCCAGTGACCTCCGCGTGTCTTCGTGGCGACGAAGCCCAGACGTTCCAGATTACGTCGAACTTCCTTCATCTGGCTGCTTGCAGACAATTTCTAATACTCCTTGGCAGGCGGCCGACGGCACAGCCTAGATCGACCGCAACAACTGGTTGAGGGATCCGAGGTGCCAAGGAGAGAGGGAAACGCTCCATGCGCATCCTCCTTCTGCTTACTGGCTATATTGTCCAGCGTCGCGAAGGCGGCAGCAGATAAATAAGGACAGTCCCAAGGCGTGCAGGGTGGTCGGGCTCACCGATCTTCCCTAAGCGTAACCGCCCTTCTTCACATAGAAGAAGGTGAATGCCCGCTTTCTCTGCGTCGCGGTATAGTCTACAGATCATATTTGCATAGAATTGTCAATACCTGACTTCAGTTATCGCCCCACCGCTATGGTCGCGCAAGTTGAGAACCACGATCCAGGGCACTTCACGGATGCAAGTTTTTCATATCGCGCTAGGCAGGAAGGGTGACCACTGGACTTCTTCGGCCGAGAAAGGCGCAAGACCTCACGCCGGCTTGGTTAGCGTTGACATATTGTAATCATCGTGCTCTTTATCCGCCAGATTAAGAGCAAGACCGCGAGCCGATGGAAGACGAGATAGAGAAGCTGCGGGAGGAGCTCCGCGAGATGCGCCAGCAGCATCGCCAGGACTTGGAATCGCTCGTCGCTGGGCTGCAGGCAGCATGGGATGAAGAACTCGGGCGTCTGAGAACCGAATTCGCCGCAAGAGATCGCATCGGGACGTGCAAAGATGACGGTCTGCCCGAAACAAAGAGCCGTGACGTTACGTTAGACCGACAGACCGGGATCCCGGGCGAGCGCCCTATTATCCGTATACGCGGGGGAGAAATTCACGCGGCAGTCGAGGCCGCTAGGCGGATCTTGGCTGACCCAGCTACCGGTGTGACCTTGAACGCTGGGAGACTTGTGCGCGCAGTGACGCGTTTGGCGCCTCGATTCCTCACCACTCGAATGCAAACTCCCGAAGTGCAAACTGCATTGGTTGAATTGGATGAAACTTCATTGCGGGAGGTTTTGACTCGCCATGCGCGGTTCGAGAAATATGACGCGCGGTCCAAAGCTTGGGTTCCTATCGATTGTCCTGTCGCTGTCGCTCGAATGGTTTTGCAGACCGTTGCACAAGCAAGTTCCGCCTGATCGTGCATTTCGCATATCCCTACCGCCGCGGACTGATCAAGTTCGTCGGCACCCACAAGGAGTATGACAAGATCAACCCGGAGGCGATCTGATGGATATTCGACCGATCCGCACTGCTGAAGACCACGAATGGGCGCTCGCCGAGATCGCCCGTTACTTCGACAATCAGCCCGCTCCCGGAACACCGGAGGCGGATCGCTTCGATGTGCTGGCCGATCTGATCGATGCGTACGAGGCCCGGCACTTTCCGATAGAGGCGGTCGAGCCGATTGACCTGTTGCGGACACACATGGAGGTGACCGGAAAAACGCAGGCCTATCTGGCCGCGCTTCTGGGGTCTCGGCCACGTGCATCGGAGGTGCTGAACCGCCGTCGGGCGCTGACCGTGGACATGATCCACAAGATCAGCACCGGTTGGGGCATCCCGGCAGACTGCCTCGTACGGCCCTACCATCTGAACGCGGCATAATCGGGCGGGTTCTCCGGCCCCTTACATATTCAAACCTGAGGCCAACACAGGCGAAGTGCACGCTTCACCCGCGCCCATTGCTTCACGAAAGCCGCTCGCGCATTTCCTTGATTGCCGCTCCCAGAAGTACGGTTTCGGGTGTCAGGTTGGCTTGTTGTGTGAGGGCTTTAAGCTCTACCATCATGGAGAGAAGAAACTCGAACCGGTCAAGATCGGTTGGCGTTCCTTGCGTGGCGGGATCCGCACGGAAGGCAGTCTCGGAAAGAACAGCGGTCATGAACTCATCCTCACAAACTCGGTACAGGTTCATTTGATTAAATATGGAAAAATAGATTTGTCGATATGGAATCTATAGTTAACTCCGATAAGGAGAGGCCCGCGAGGCGCGCGTGTGCCTTTTTTGTCAATAATTTCAATGAAATCGGCGCTTCGGTTGTAGCGCGCTCGCCTTTGTTATGCGTCTGGATCCAACAGACCGGTGCAACGCCTATGGGACAAATCCACCGGTAAGCTGTTGGCCTGTCAAGAAAACGGTGTTTACATATTGTGAACAGCGGGGCAAGCCTACACGCGCGCGGAGCTTCCGCGTGAGCAAAGGCACTTGCAGGGGGCACCATGAACGTCATGACTGGCGCGGCGAATGAAGAAGATCACCGAGACATCATCGAAGCGCTGCGCGAGCGGCTCGCGCGTTCGCGCGTCCAGATCGGCCCACACACTCTCTACAATGCGGACTGCCGGCTCGCGCTGCCGGAGTTGAACGGGTTTGACGCGGTCATAACGGATCCGCCCTACTCGAGCGGAGGCTCCACCCAGGCCGCACGGAACCAGGCGCCGAGCAAAAAGTATCGCTTTACGGGGACGAAGAAGACAGATCCCGACTTCGGTGGCGACAACCGCGATCAGCGCTCGCTCACGCTTTGGTGCTCCGATTGGATGGCCGAGTGCTTGCGGGCGACCCGCCAGGGCGGCGCGCTCATGTGTTTTATCGATTGGCGAAACCTGCCGGCGATCATCGACGCCTGCCAAGTCGGAGGGTGGGTTTATCGGGGCATCGTGCCTTGGGATAAGACGGAGGCGGCGAGGCCGAACAAGGGGTGGTTCCGCACGCAGGTCGAATACATCGTGACCGCAACTGCGGGGCCGATCACGCGGGACGCCAGCGCGCCAGGCATCTACCAGACGGGCTATATCCGCACCCCGGTAATCGCGAAAGACAAGCACCACATAACCGGCAAGCCGGTGACCTTGATGCAGGAGCTCCTACGCACGCGAGACGACTGGCAAAACGTCCTCGATCCGTTCATGGGCTCGGGCACCACTGGCGTGGCGTGCGTCAAGATGGGGCGCGTGTTCACCGGTATAGAGTTCGAGCCGCGATATTTCGACATCGCGTGCCGCCGCATCGAAGATGCGATGTATGAGCAGTAGACGTCGCAAAGCTACCGCCTCATTTCTCCTTGATGGGGTTCCTCGCGCACCTTGACGACGTCGTATCCGGAGCGGCGCAAGGCGACGAGGATGGCATCGGTCTGCGCGATGCGCACATGCTCGTTGCGCTCTGGCTTTGGGGCGAACTTCACGGATAGGAGGGCCATCTCAATTGTGAAGCGGATGGCGGCTTCTTCGGACTCAAACGACATGCGAGGATGTTCCGCATTTGTTCTCGAATTCAAGGCGGTCGCCCCGCCCTCGGGCGACATTCGGCCGGGCAACAAGAAAACGGGGCGAGCCGATTCGCTGCCAGAGCCATGAGGCGCCCACATTCCAATCGAGCCAACGGGTCATGTAAGCGGTTGGACTCCCCAGGAATTCTCTCGCATTCGGCAATTCTTAATAAATTATAATGACTTGTTGGAAAGCTTGAGTAATTATAACTTGGAAACGACACTGACGCGCCCCTTCACAAACGCCCAGAAGGTATCCTCAATTTTGTACGATACCCTCCTAGCGAGGGGATTTGGGGGTATCCACCCTATATGTGGCCCGTAAGGGCTCACACCCTTGACGTAAGCAATATCGGCATCTAACGCCAGTGGCTAGTACCGACACACGGCCTCGCGCGGTCTAAGGCGCCAGCCGCAAGTTTGATGTTCAGAAAGGAGTTGAAGGATCGGAGGAATGAAGTGAAGACAGCGAGCGTGGCCCCTGAAATCCAAGTTGACCATCAAACGGTGACGAGACCAGATGCTACAGTCGTCGACCTGTTCTGTGGTGCGGGTGGTCTGTCTCACGGCTTCCATTCAGAAGGATTCGACATAGTCGCTGGTATCGACACGGATGAGACGTGTCGGTACGCTTTCGAGCATAATAATGACGCGCCTTTCATCAGGCGGGACGTAGCGCAGCTCAAAGGGCGGGAGATTGAGGACTTGTTTGTTCCCGGTCGGCATCGCGTGCTGGTAGGTTGCGCACCTTGTCAGCCATTCTCGACATACAACCAGAAGAACGATGATCCCAAATGGAAGCTTCTTTCCTACTTTGCTGGGTTGATTGATGAAGTTCGGCCCGACGTCGTCTCAATGGAGAACGTTCCGCGTCTTCTAACTTTCAAGGAGGGGGCGGTCTTCCGTGAATTCGTGGATGTGCTCGAAAACGCCGATTACCACGTTATCTGGAAGGTTCTTTACGGTCCCGATTTTGGCCTTGCGCAAACTCGTAGCAGGCTGGTTTTGTTGGCGTCTCGGCGGGGGCCGATCCTGCTACCGACGCCGACTCATAAGGATAACTACCGAACGGTGATGGACGAAATCGGCGAGCTACCGCCACTCGGCCATGGTGAGTCTGACGATGCCGATCCCCTTCATTGCGCAAGTCGTTTGTCGGACATCAATGTTCGTAGGATCGCCGCGTCAAAACCTGGAGGCACTTGGAGAGAGTGGGGCGACGATCTGGTCGCAGCCTGCCACAAGGCTGAGACCGGTCGGGGGTACTCCTCGGTCTACGGTCGAATGAAATGGGAAGAGCCATCGCCGACCATCACCACGCAGTTCTTCGGGTTCGGCAATGGTCGCTTTGGCCATCCCGAGCAGGCTAGAGCACTGTCACTCCGTGAGGGTGCGATGTTGCAAGGCTTTCCTCGCGATTATGAGTTCGTGCGGCCTGGAGAGCGAATTCAGTTCAAGGCCATCGGGCGGCTGATCGGCAACGCTGTTCCGGTCAAACTGGCAGCGGCGATTGCTCGAGCGGTGAAGAAACACCTGGAGGAAGTAGAATGACAGCACAGCGAGAACTGATCATGACGATAAGTCTCAATGCGCTGGAGCACCTGGGGATCAATCTATACAGCAACGTTCCGGCCGTCCTGTCGGAAGTAGTCGCTAACGCATGGGATGCCGACGCAAGGAATGTGCAAGTCACGATCAACAGGGTAGCCGAAACTATCACCATTGAAGATGACGGCACAGGAATGGATCGCGATGGCGTAATCGACCGCTTCCTAACTGTCGGCTTCAAGCGGCGGGACGAATTGGGAGACGTAACTGCGCTTGGGCGAAAGCCGATGGGCCGCAAGGGCATCGGAAAGCTATCCATCTTTTCGATCGCCCAGGTGGCAGAAGTCTTCACCACGTTGAACGGTGAGCGCACCGCATTCCGAATGGACCGGGACATTATACGGAAGGCGATTGCAGGCAAAAGCGAGAACATCTATAGACCGGAAGAATTGACCAACTGGCCACCCGATTTGGTGGCGGGCACGCGGATCGTTCTTTCGAAGATCTCTAGGTCATTGTCCGGCATGACCGTCGAAGGTCTGAAGCGACGTGTCGCCCGTCGGTTTTCGGTGATTGGGCCGAAGAACGATTTCACCGTACAAATCAATGGAAACGAGGTGGGGCCGGAAGATCGCGGCTATCATAAGGCGCTTCAGTATCTCTGGACCTATGATGACCAGACGGCCTTCGCTAGTACTTGCAAACTTGAACGTCAAGCGGAGCCAAGGCTCCCGGCTATTAGTGACGAGTTGAGGAAGGCAGGTATAAGCCTCACCGGATGGATAGGTACCGTGTCCAGCCCGAGCCAGCTAAAGGACGAAGAAGGCGACAACCTAAACAGAGTTGCGATATTTATGCGCGGCAAGATGGCTCAAGAGGATATTCTTGACATCTTTGGCCAGAAGGAGATTTACGCGGACTACATCATCGGTGAGCTTCATTGTGAAGATTTGGACGTTGATGATAAAGGTGATATCGCAACAAGCAGTCGCCAGTCGCTCAAAGAAGACGACCCGCGTTTCGAAGCGTTGCGAGACATCGTTCTGTCCGAACTCCGCCACATAGCTGGCCGCTGGAGCGAGTGGCGGCGGACCGATGGTGCAAAGCTTGCAGCCTCCGTGCCTGCGGTTTCAGATTGGCTCGATCGTCTCCAGGGCGACACAAAGAGGAAGGCTGAACGTTGGATAGGCCGACTCAATACAATCCGTTCGCCGGACGACAAGTACAAAAAAGACTTATTGAAGGCATCAATCCTGGCTTTTGAAAGTTATCGTCGCAAAGAGCAGTTGGATAAACTTGATGAACTTAAAGATGAAGGGGTATCGTATATCCTTGAGATATTCGGAGAGATCGACGACCTGGAGTTAAGTTTTTATGGCCAAATAGTAAAGCTCCGCCTTGGAGTGATCAAGACTCTTCAAAGCAAAATTTCAGAGAACGACAAGGAACTCGTCATTCGAGACTTCATCAAGGAGCATCTATGGCTTCTTGACCCATCATGGGAACGGGCAAAAGGTTCTGAGCATTCAGAAACGAAAGTGAATAAATTTCTTCAAGATAACACTGACAAGCTGAACAAAAAGGAGAAGAACGCCCGCGTCGATCTCGCCTACCGAACAGCAGTGGGTAAGCACGTCATTATTGAATTGAAACGCGCAACTGTTTCTGTGCATCTTGATGACCTCACTAAGCAAATCCGCTCCTATCGTGATGGAGTAAAAAAAATCATCGACGGCACGAAAGATAAGGGCTGGCCGATTGAGATCGTTTGCCTGCTTGGAAAATATCCGCCCGAATGGTATGATGCAGTTGGCACCGGTAAGCAGGGTGTTATTGATCAGCTCAAGACTGTCGACGCTCGGATTGTTCTCTACGACGAATTGCTCAACAACGCTCAAGCCGCCTATCAAGATTATATTGAGGAACATAAGAAGGTAGACAAACTTTGGAAAATATTTGATGCTATCGAAAGCTTTACTCCATCCGTTGAGTAGCCATTTGTCTGTAGACCCTGTCCGGAGCCGCATTATGCAAGCGGTCGGACAGAAACATACGGCGCCGGAGATGACGGTTCGGCGCACGTTATACGCGCTGGGTTATCGTTTTCGCGTTCAGCGTCGCGACTTGCCAGGTTCCCCTGATATCGTGCTGCGGAAACACAAGACCGTAATATTCGTTCATGGCTGCTTCTGGCACCGTCATCCTCTCTGCAAAAAGGCGACTATGCCGAAGACCCGTCTAGAATTCTGGACAGAGAAATTTGATCGGAATGTCGCACGGGACCAACTGACCGAAATTGCACTGCGCAAAATGGGGTGGCAGGTGTTAATCGTTTGGGAATGCGAAACGAAGTCGGTCGAAATTCTTGCCGCGAAGTTAGCTTCAGCATTTACGGCCGAGGCTTATCCATCGGACTCGGACTTGTCTGGGGCTGGGAAGCGAGGGGAGTATTTTTGACACACGATACATCCGGATCCCAGACCACCCTCGTCGTTCAAGACTTCCATTGCGCCGCCGGGTAATAACGGGCGCTCGTCCAACACGAAGCCGTTTGCCTCTGCGATGGCGCGAAGCACTTGCCGCTCAGACACAGCTAGGATTAAATATGCTTGTTCAAGACGTGATCCCGGAAAATAGGTATCTACCTCATAACCTTGCATTTTCCTGAGAAAGCCCAAGATTTCATCGCTAAGAAAATAGAAGTCCTCGCGCATCAATCCTCGCTCGACAGCATCATCCAATAGGATGCTGTACAGGCGTTCCATGAGGCCTAGTTTTTCTCCACCTTCTGCGTCCACCGGCAAAAGCATATTGGGGCGTCCATTGAAGCCTGCATGTAGTTCTTTGTGGCATTGGCGACAGAGCGTGATGCCGTTCCCGGTATCGAACTGAGCTGCGCTGAAGAAGGATTTGCGGCAGATATGATGGGCTGAAAGATCCTCCTGCGAATGGCAATCGACGCAGCGATATCCGTCGCGTTCACGGATGAATTCACTCCAGCGTCGAAGACAGCTGAGGCGCGACCGACCGGCAACCACGGCTTCACGGAGTTTAGTCAGTCGGAAAGAAATCGCTTCGACGTTTGTGGACTTGGGAACGGCCCTATCCGATGCTAACATTCGACCACCATGCGAACATATGTATCTGCCACGGCTACCTTTACTAAAAAGGTTATCAGAACGGTTGCCTAATTTCGGCGATGTAATATTTGCATTCGCAAGATGTCTCAACACCGTCCACCTGTCGTCAAAATAAACGAACGTGCAAATATTAGGCGAGAAAGGACTGGCCCGTTAGATCTACTGCCCGGCTGCCACCAGATTGATAGCCAGCGCCGCGCCCGAACCTTACCGTGACCTGCTAAGCGAACCGGGGCCTCCAACGGCGCGCAACCGGGTGGCGCCGCAGCGTGGCTGTTCGCGAAGAGCAGCGCCGTCCCTCTCTTCGTGCGTCATCACCCGCAGCCCGTGGCGGCTAAGCGCAGCGTCATCCAACAACGCCGGCGGCGACAAGGTCGATGCGCCGCACGCGCGTGAGCCTTCCGGCCAACCGAACGGGTTGCTTTTGGGCCTCCGCGAAGGGGTGCTGACGCAGCGAGTTGAGGTTGAACGGCTGCCCCCCGAATAGGCTCTCAAGCGGGTTGCAACGGTTAGCCACGACAAGAAACGCGCCATCCCCAGGCTCCTGCGGCGGATCAACAGTAAGCCTCCGCTGAGGGCCGCCTTGCGGGGCGTGTAAGAGACAGGTCTTGTCTGTGACGCTTGTCGCGACAGGAGCTATGCCCGTGCCTATGTCTGGAGATACTTTTGCCCGCCGGTATTCCGTAGTTGCTGATACCCGGCGCCGCTGGAGCGAGGACGAGAAGCAGGCGATCATCGCCGAGGCTTTGCAGCCCGGCGTGAATGTGTCAGCGGTCGCCCGCAGGCATGGGATCAAGCCAAGCCTTCTGTTTCGTTGGCGGAAGCTGGCCAAGAACGACGAGAAGCCAGAGCCCGCACCGGCATTCCTGCCGGTCTCTCTGACGGCGCCAGGGAAGAGCCGCGACACGATCTACGATCACAGCGCCAGTGACGCGCCCGCCGCCGATAATCGCATCGAGATCGAGCTTTTGAACGGGCGGCGCGTGCGGGTTGGCCCCGGCGCCGACATGGGCGCGTTGAAGCGCATTCTCGATATTGCCGACGGGAGGAGACCATGATCCCGGTTCCGACCGGCGTGCGGGTGTGGCTGGCGACGGGTCACACCGATATGCGCAGGGGCTTCCCGTCGCTGTCCTTGCAGGTCCAGGAGGTTTTGCAGCGCGATCCTTTGAGCGGCCATCTGTTTTGCTTTCGCGGCCGCCGGGGCGATCTTCTGAAGGTGATCTGGCATGACGGCCAGGGCGCCTGCCTTTTTACGAAGCGTCTGGAGAAAGGCCGGTTCTTGTGGCCGAGCCCGGCTGACGGCGCGATCTCGATTTCGCCCGCGCAGCTTGGCTATCTGCTCTCCGGGATCGATTGGCGCAATCCGCAAAAAACCTGGAGACCGACTTCGGTTGGCTGACGGTTTGCCTTTGAAAACGTTGGCGAACCATGATTCTCTTGTCGGGTGACCACGCCGCTTGACGCTCTTCCTTCCGACCTTGCCGCCGCGCATGCGATGATCCTCGCCGAGCGCGCCGCCCGCCTTTCCGCCGAGGCCGTTGCGGCTCGCGCTCGCGCGGCGACATCCAGCACGGACGCGCTGATCGCTCATCTGAGGCTCGAGATCGAGAAGCTGCGGCGGGTGCTTTACGGTAGCCGCTCGGAGCACAAGGCGCGGCTCCTGGAGCAGATGGAGCTTCAGCTCGAAGAGCTGGAGACAGCCGCGGCCGAGGACGAGCTTCTCGCCGAGACAGCCACAGCCCGGACGCAAGGCACGCCATCCTCTACGCGCAAGCATCCATCGCGCAAGCCTTTCCCGGCGCATCTGCCGCGCGAGCGCGTGGTGCTCCCGGCGCCGACATGTTGTCCGTCTTGCGGCTCGACGAAGCTGTCGAAGCTCGGCGAGGACGTCACCGAGACGCTCGAGGTTGTTCCGCGCCGCTGGAAAGTCATCCAAACGGTGCGCGAGAAGTTCTCCTGCCGGTGCTGCGAGGCGATCGCGCAACCGCCGGCGCCCTTTCATGCAACGCCGCGCGGTTTTGCCGGGCCGGGCCTTTTGGCCATGATCTTGTTCGAGAAGTTCGGCCAGCACCAGCCTCTCAACCGGCAAAGCGAGCGGTATGCGCGCGAAGGCGTCGAACTTTCCGTCTCGACGCTGGCCGATCAGGTTGGGTCCTGCATGGCGGCGCTGCAACCGCTCCAGGCGCTGATCGAGGCCCATGTTCTTTCGGCCGAACGGTTGTTTGGCGACGACACGACGGTGCCGATCCTGGCGAAAGGCAAGACAGTCACCGGCCGCATCTGGACCTATGTCAGAGACGATCGCCCTTTTGGCGGGACCGCGCCGCCGGCCGCGCTTTACTACGCTTCGCGAGACCGAAGGCAGGAGCATCCCGAGAGCCATCTTCGAGACTTCGCCGGCATTTTGCAGGCCGACGCCTATAGCGGCTATAACGGGCTTTACGATCCGGCGCGCGAAAAAGGCGCCATCGTCTCGGCGCTGTGCTGGGCGCACGCCAGGCGCCAGTTCTTCGAACTGGCTGACATCGCCGCCAACGCGAAGCGCGGCAAACAGGCGCCGGCCATCTCCCCGATTGCGCTGGAAGCGGTCAAGCGCATCGACGCGCTGTTCGACATCGAGCGCTCCATCAACGGCCTTCCCGCCAGCGAGCGCCTGCGCGTGCGCCAGAAGCAAAGCGCGCCGCTTCTGGCCGATCTGAAAACCTCGCTTGGCGAGGAGCGCTCGCGATTGTCGCGCTCGGCTTCCGTCGCCAGGCCCATCGATTATCTGCTCAAGCGCTGGGATCGGTTCGCCGCTTTCCTTGGCGACGGCCGCATCTGCCTGAGCAACAACTCGGCCGAACGAGCGCTGAGAGGTTTTGCGCTCGGAAGAAAGTCGTGGCTCTTCGCCGGTTCAGATCGCGGCGCCGACCGGGCCGCCTTTATGATGACGATGATCATGACGGCCAAACTCAACGGCATCGATCCGATGGCTTGGCTGGCCGATGTGCTCGCCCGCATCGCAGGCCAGCCGCAAAGCCGACTCCATGAGCTGCTGCCCTGGGAATGGAAGCAGCCCGGCTTGCAACTGGCGGCGTAGTCATCAACCGCAAGCGCTCACGCTGCGGCCCTCACCGGATGCTTACGATCAACACGCATTCCATAGCGCTCCAGATGGGCTGCGTACCTTTCGACCTCGGCCACTTCCTGGCGCTCGATAATCGCAGCAACCATTTCGCTGACAGTACGTTTCCGGGCGCCGTCGAGCCCAAGATGGGCCTGCAACAGATGCGAGAGCGCGGCGTCATGATCCGCCTCGGTCTGCCCGCGCTCAATCGCTTCCCCAAGCCACGTCCATTTCTCGAGGCACTTCGCAGCAAGTTCGGGCGTGACAACCATGTCGCTACTCAGAGACAGCCAGCCCGCGAGCGGGCCACCGAGTGTGTCGCCAAGCCTCCGCGATCCGGTTCGCTTTGCGATCGCCGTCGCGAAAGCAACGGCGTTCTGGCGTATGGTCTTTGCCAGCCTCACCGTTCGCAAGAAAAGCCGTCGCCCGAAATCGGTCGTCACGAGAGCCTGCACCTCGCGATCAAGGGCCGCGAACGCTTCTGCATGAGCAATCTTCTCGCTGTCGCTTGCTGACGGCGCGACGCCGCGCAGAGCGATCGTGATGGTGCGGCTCTCATCGGCCGGTTGAGTTCCGTTCTTGTCGATCGAGGCAAATAGGAAGGGCGAACGGATGCGGTAGGATGCAGCGCCGGAGGACGCAGCTTTGACGATGGGCGCGCCCTCAGCCGAAGAAGCCTGACGAGAGAGCCCCAGCAACTGCTCTATGCGGCGCTTGTCGGACTCGGTCTTCGCCTCGCACTCGTCGAACAAGACGGGCAGGAGATCGCACTGAAGAAGGCGCCGAATGCCAGGCTCGGTAGAGCCGCCCTGTGCTTGAACGGATAACCCGCCAAGCACCCGCATCGCGATCTGCTCCATCACATAGGATTTGCCTGAGCCTCGCTCGCCGGTGAGCCAGATGTGTGGACGCCAAGGGAGAGCACCGCAGATCGGGGCGATGACGAGCCACCCTGCGAGTAAGCGCCCCATGTCTGGCTCGTACCACGAGAAGCGCTGCATCATTTTCTCGAAGCGCACACCCTCGTCGTTCGAAAGCGGAAGAAGGCCGTCCAGCTTGAGGGGCGCGCGCCTGACATACACCCAGGGAGCGTCGGGCTGCTCAAGCGGAGCGGGCTCGCCGTCGATCAGCAGCTTGTCGCCGACATGAGCGACAACGCGCTCGTTGTCGAGAATGACGCCCCGGCCAACGACGGTATCGGGACGGAACACACCGCGGCGCTTGCAATCGGCCACCATGGCGCTCGCGGCGGCGAGCCAGTTGCAGCCTTGTCTTCCCGAGAAATTTGCCTCCCACCAGCTCAGCGGGGCGAGCCCCACCAAGGCGAGTTTGGAGTGACCGTTTGCCGTGAGGCCGATCACCTGCCCCGCGTCCGTGAGATAATAATAGACCTCGCCGTCGTAACCGAGAGCGACGGGTCCGCCCGCCACGCCCCCGAAATCGAACGACACGGCTTCAGCGACGGGAAATTCGAGCGGCTTTTCGGAAGGTGGGGGAAGGAGCGGTGTAGACCGCGGCTTCGGGTTCAGCTCGGCCTCGATCGCGTCGCGTACCGCCGCCAGCCCGCGCAATTGGGCCAGATCATCGAAGTCTGTGGCCGCGCGCTCCTCGCGCGAGAAGCGAGGAATGACAAGTGGTGCGACGATAGCCTCGGCCGCCTCGCGTGCGTGGCGAACGCCTGGGTTGCCTTTCGTGAACCTGTCGTTGTCCGCCATGACGATAAAGCGGGCCGTGGGGTACTTGGCCTTCAAGGCGATGGCGACCGGCGTCATATTGCCCGCGTCGAACGCCGCCACAGCACGCTCACCTGTTGCTTCATGGATGCGCGCGGCGGTCGCGTAGCCTTCGGCGATGTAGATCGGAGCGTCTGGCGCGGTGTGAAGCCCGACCGGATGGAAAGCCTTTTTTTTGGGGGTGCCTTTCAGGAATCGCTTGTCGCCGTTTGCGAAGATCCTTTGGACGCTGACGAGCCTCGCGTTGCCCTCGCTCGTGTGGAACATCGGCACGATCAGCGTGCCCGCGCTCACCGTCTGCTCGCCAATCTCAGGGTCGATCACGTAGCGCACATCCTTCGTCAAGACGCGCGCGCCTGGAAACGCGGGCAAGCCCTTCTTCGCGAGATAGGGGTGCCCTTTGGGTTTGACGCTGGTGCTGCAATCCCCTGACAGGAGAAGGGCAGCCGCCTTGGCCGCATTCGCGCTCAGCATGGCCTGATAGGTTTCGCGCTCGCGCCTTATCTCGGCAAATCGCTGCTGATACGCGGCCTTCTCGGCATCAGAAAGCTGTTTGAGGTCTTTCCCCGCGATCCACGTGTCGCGGATATCGTGTTTGTAGTCGCCGAATTCTCCAACCGGGCGCTCGTCTGCATGCAGGATATACCAGATGTCATATTTCCTGCGCCGTCCTTTGCCGGTCGAATCGGCCCGCTGTATCTTTCCGTCTGCGATCGGATGGCCGCCGCGGTTGGAGGCGCAGTCCATGTGCACGCCGCTCGCACGCATCGCGGCGAGGAAGGCTTCCTTGATGTCCGCTTCGTTCACCGTCGCCTCGTGAAGACCGCTTGCAATGCCTCATCGACCGAACGCACGACTGCGGCCACGCCGCCGCAATCCTCAACGTGTTCGAGGAAACGCCGCTGCGACGTGGAGAGACGACCGGAGCCGTCCTTGACTTCCCAGGCGTGAAAGATCGCGACCGTCCGCCCAACCATGTCGGGCGTGATCGTGACGGCCTCGATCCCGACGATGTCGGATGAGCCTTCGCACAGCCCTGCCCTGACCGGCCGCGCGTTGAGCACGACGCGCTCGCCGCCCCGCGCGCGATAGATCTCGCCCGGGCGAAGCGAAAGGGATTTGCCCGCCCACCCGACAGCGGTGTTGTTCCGCCAGACGGTGAGGCCCGCAGCCGATAACGCGATCAGCACGCGGTTCATGAGCGCGGTGCCGGTGGAGCTCATCACCGCCTCGCTGCGGTCGTCTGGCGCTCGCACACGGCTGCATAGTGGCGAAAGACCTCGCCGGCGCCGCTCGGGCCGAACCATTGGACGAAGCGAACCGCAAGGCCGTCGAGGATGCCAAAGGCGTAGCCTTCATGTCTCGCCTTCGGCGATGGCGGCAGCATCGAATCCATCGTATGGCGGCCGGACTCGCGCATGCGCTGCGCGCTGGCCGCTTCGGCGATATCCATTCGTCCGGTTTTGACCAGATCAAAGTAAGTCTTCGCCACAAGTCCCCCTTAGCGAACGTATCGAGTTTCTGTCTTTTGCTGCCGCGCTCTGAAGACATGATTGGCCCAGCCGTAGGGGTTCTTCATGCCTCTCGCCTTGCCGAGAGCGATCAGGTCATCAAGGTTCTTCGCCCTCGCTTGCTCGCGAACGCGCTCAACCCGCGCTGCGGCGCGGTCTATCTCTTGCAATTCGCCCGCGAGCTCTTCGATGGTGCGCCCCGCCGTTGGGTAGGAATGCCCGCAGTTCGGGCAGACGGGCGCGGGCGCATGAACGCGAAAGCAAATCGGGCATTGCCGCGTCGGCACGCTCTCTTCGTCGTCGTCCTCGCTCGCCCGCTTCTTGGTAGCGCGCCCGTCCAAGGACCAAATCCTGTCATCGTCCGGCAGACCGTGCCCGCGCCCGCCTTGTTCGCGAGGCAGGCTGTTGCCCGCGTGATCGAGGATGATGGCCTCGGTTTTTCCGGGGTGCGTGCGCAGCGCCCGGCCGACCTGTTGAAGGTAGAGCGCCAAGGACTGCGTCGGGCGAAGGAGGATCGCGCATTCAAGCGCGGGCAGGTCGAAGCCCTCCGAGACCAGATCCACCGAGCACAAGATTTGAATTTGACCGGTCTCGAAAGCGGCGATCAACTCGTCGCGGTTCTCGGACTTGCCATCGATATGCGCCGCGCGAAAGCCTGCAGCCTGGAAGCGCTCCACCACGCTCATCGAATGTTTGATGGACACGCAGAACACCATCGCGCGGCGACCGCGCGCAAACCGCGCGTAATGCTCGACCGCATTCCCGGTGATAGCCGAGGTCGAAGCCCGCTCCTCAAGCGCAGCCTTGTTGAAGTCGCCTGCCGTGCGTTTGATGCCGGTGACATCGATGGTGCCTGGAGCGAAGAGCCGATATGGGGACAGGAAGCCATTCTCGATGAGCCACGCCGTGCTCGGGCCGTAGACCATCGTATCGAACCAGCGGCCAAGTCCGGTGCCATCGAGGCGTTCGGGTGTCGCCGACAGACCGACGGTTTTCGTTCCCCGGCGCGCGAAGCTGTCGATGACCTCAGCCCATGTCGCAGCACCGGCATGGTGCGCTTCGTCCGGCACGTAGAGGTCAGGCGCCGGGTAGCGGTCGAGCCGCTTGGCGAGCGTCGGGATGCTGGCGATCTGAATGGGTTGACGAGGATCCGGCGTGAAATCGGCAGCGATGACGCCGAAGGGGATGCCGACCTTCTGAAAGGTCTTCATCGTCTGCTTGATGAGCTCGCGGCGATGGCACCCGAAAACAACGCGTTTTTTGCGCTTCGCCGCGCTACCCGCCATGTAGGCGGCAATTGCCGTCTTGCCGCCGCCGGTTGGCAGCTGCACGAGCACGGATTTCGCTTCGCGGAGGGCGTCGCGAGTGTCCGTGATCAGCTTGGCTTGGTAGGGGCGAAGCGCAAATGCCATCAGACTGCCGCCCCAGCTTCCTGCAGTCGCTCAGCCATCAGCCTGGCGTGATAAGGGCAATAGCTCAGGCCGTCAGCAGTGGGCTCCCCGCAGCACAGAGCTCGCGGGGAAGACAGATCGCCGTTTCTCTCGATTGAATACTCGCAAAGCCCGGGCCTCATGAAATAGGCGGGAACCCCGCACGTTCCGGGTGCGGCCAGATTTGCATCCGTCGGTGGAAAATCCAATGCGGGTACGGCAAAGTCCTGGGGGTTGCGGCTGATCAGATCTCTCAGATCAGCGACACTAACGCTCGTGTAGCGAGCGATCACGATTAGGGAGGCGCCAAGTGCCCAAAGATAGCTCGCTTTCCCTAAGATGAGATGGTGCATTTCTATGACCTTGATGGAACTTTTTTACGTTTGGTGCCGATTTTTTACTTTGCGGTCCTCACTCCTTCTGCTCTCGAACATCGGGGAATAGCGACGAGCCGCCGTGATGCGCTGCGACAGTTCTCGCGCGCTTTCTCTCCCCCGGTTGGCGAGAACTAGTTGCATATCTGTTGATAATCTGTTTCCGGTTTGGTCAACGTGAGCTGGCATAAACCATCCCTCTGCCATCGGACCGTCGTCATGGAATTCGGCTGCATCCGCACAACCTCTTTCGTTTTCATGTTGTCAACCATATAGGCGCGCAGAATTACCCGAGCCGGCAATCTGGCGCTTTCCCTTCGCAACTCCTCACCCGAAGCACGCGAGACAAGTGGTGACATATGGTAAACGACCATGCAAGAGGTTTGTTATTGCGGAAATGCGGGGACGCTGAGCAATCACAATCGGTTAATGATAATCGTTGACAATCCGAGAACATTTCCGATAATCCGGCGCATTAAACTGTAGGCCTGGAGGTCGTTTGTCCTACGATGGCAAAAAACATAGATCGCAAATGGTTTGAACGCCGCATCGCCGAGCTGCGGATCCCCTCGCAGGCGGAGCTTGCAAGGCGTCTCGGTATATCAAAAAGCCTGCTTTCCCTCGTGCTCGACGGGAAACGATCCGCAAATCTCGAACTGGCACAGGGGCTTTCCCGAGAATTGCGGATGCCGCTTCTTGAGATCGCTCGCCGCACTTCCGGAGACATGATGGATGCCATAGAGGCGGTGGCAAAATTGGAGCGCGGCGTCACGCTCGAAGTGGCGGGGACCATCGGCGGCGATTTCGCGGTGGATCTTTATCCGCCAAGCAGGCGGCGCACGATGGTGCGGCTTGAGATCGATGCGCCAGCAGGTGCCCAGGCGCTTGAGTATCGAACAGCCGGCACTCAGGCGGCCATGTTCGATGGCTCCATGTGTGTCGTCGGCTCGCAAAGGCCGGTCGATCCCGAAGCGATGGTCGGCCGCTACAACATGGTTTGGCTCGCCGATGGCCGCATTCTCATGCGCTTTGTCGACCGCCTGGAAAAAGACGGCTATTTTCTCTCGGCAGTTGGATGCGAAGACATCACCTCGAAGCTGGACGCCTACGCGCCGGTGATCGCCATTCTGGCGGGATAGTTAAGACCTATCATTTATTGTTGACATTTCGCGAGACGGTTTGCATGTTGTAAACTACAGCAACAGCAAACCGACTCCACCACATGGCACCCCCTATTCAGTTCGGCGCGTTCGCGCCGGTTCTCGCCTTCTCAAAGTTCGGGCTGCGCGCCTTGATCGACGGGGAGGGAATTTAGCATGTCTACTGCGTTGACAAACTGCAAACCGTACTCAAGCGATGCTGAGTGGTTCAAGCCGAGCACCGAGCGCGCCTGGTTGGCGCTCCGCGAAAGCGACATCACAGCCACTCAGGCCGCTGCGCTCTTTGGCGTCTCGCCCTACCAGACGCCCTTCGACCTCTATCATCAGCTGGCCGGAACGCTGCGTGTCGAGTTCGAGGAAAACGAGCGCATGCGCTGGGGCAAGCGCCTGCAAAGCGCCATTGCGCGCGGCATCTGCAAGGACAACGGCTGGAAGATCATCGACGGGCACCGCTTCCTCTACGCTCGCTCGAAGGACCATTCCGGCCTCGGCTGCTCGCCCGACTACATCGTCTTCGATCCTGCGCGCCCCGCACTCGGTTATGGCTGTCTCGAAATCAAGAACGTCGACTTCTTCGTCGGCAAAGACGACTGGGCCGAGGATGAGGCCCCGCCCCACATCGAATTCCAGCTCCAACACCAGATCGGCGTTTGCGGCTTCTCGTGGGGTGTGATCGGCGGGCTCGTCGGCGGCAACACCGTGAAGCTCTTCGAACGCCAGGCCGACGCCGAGGTCATCGAGAAGATCTTCACAGCCGCCGGCGAAATGCGCGAGCGCGTCGCGCGCGGCGAGCCGCCAGCCCCAGATTACCTCAAGGACTATGAGACGCTGCGCGCACTCTACCGCAACGCAGAGCCGGGCAAGAGCATCAACCTCGACCAACCCGAGCCGGATGTGGACCGGGACACGCTCACAAAGCTGATCGAGGCGGCGCACGAGGCCGAGGTGGCCGCGAAGAAGGCGGACGACCTGAAGAAGGCCACCCGCGCCGAGCTTCTCGATTTCCTGAAGGACACCGAGACGGTCTTCGGAGTGGGCTGGAAGGTCTCCGCCACCACGACGCATCGCGCAGCATCGGTCGTGAACTATCCCGCCACGACCTACCGCAACCTCCGCATCACCCAGCCAAAGCCCAAGAAAGGCAAGTCATGACCGAAACCACGGCCTTAACCGTGCAACGGCAGGAGCCGCTCAGCGTCTTCTCCGGCGACGAAGCATTCTCGACCGCGCAACGGATCTGCCGGGCGCTCTGTTCATCGAACCTCGTTCCCGAAAGTTACCGCGGCGAGAACATGGGCAACGCGCTTATCGCGCTCGACATCGCGAACCGCATGCGGATCCCGCCCTTGATGGTGATGCAGAACCTGCATGTCATCGAAGGGCGTCCGTCCTGGGCGTCAAACTTCATCATCGCGGCCCTGAACGCCTGCGGCCTGTTCTCGCCTATCCGCTTTCGCGTGACGGACCTCGGCGAGCGCGACGCGACGACCTACGAATGGACCGGGCCGAAAGGTGCGAGAGAGCGGGTCGCCAAGAGCGTCAAGATCAAGGACAAGGAATTCATCGCCTACGCGGTCGAAAAGGGCACCGGCGAGGTGCTCGAAGGTCCGCCCGTCACGCTCTCTATGGCCGTTTCTGAAGGCTGGTATTTCCGCAGCGGCTCGAAGTGGCAGTCCATGCCGGATCTCATGGGCCGCTATCGCGCCGCCGCGTTCTTCGGGCGTCTTTACGCACCGCACGTCCTGAACGGAATGCCCGCCGTGGACGAGGTACAGGACACCGCTTTCGATACTGTGCCGCTCAAGGGCGGGGTCATCGAGGCCGAGCCCGTCGCGAAGGCCGATGAAAAGCCGGTCGGCCGCCCGAAGGGCGTGCACGCCGCGCTGAAGAAAGCCGAAGACGCAAAGCAGGCTGACGAAGAGAAGGCCGCGCCGGAAAAGAAACCCGCTCCAAAGCGTGAAGAGCCGAAAGCCGCCGCTCCGGCGAAGGCTGAAATCATCGATGCCGACTACACCGACGCGGGCGACGTCTTCGACGCGCCCGGTGAAGACGGCGGCTACTCCCCAGACTGAGAGGACTGAACGATGTCAGACGCAGAGCTTCTGCGAACGCCAGAGCTTGCGACGCGCCTTGGCGTGTCGCAGGTCACCCTTGCCCGATGGCGGCGGCTCGGAACGGGCCCCCGTTTCCTCAAGCGCTCGGGCATCATCTTCTATCGCGCCGAAGACGTGAACGAATTCGAGACCCAGCGCGATCGGATCCGCACGAGCACGCGGGAGGCGAACTGAGCCATGCCCCCGGACCTCGACGCGTTCAAAATATGGCTGTCCGGCTGCGGCGGCGAGGTGCTCGGGCCCGTGAACGAATGGGAAGTCATTCGCGTGCGGACGAGCGTCGGCATCCTCGTCGCGCATCGAACGAGGCGCGGCCGGCAGATCTGGCCGGCGGCGCTTCTAGCCCTCGCGCAACAATTCGAGCGTGGGGAGATCCCCGCCCTCGCAGCAACAAGGCGCGGGCGCACGCCATCGCGGCTTCGGCAGCGGTTCGCCGCGCTTGCTGCACGCGATGGCGCGGGCTGTTTCTTCTGCGGCCACGCCGTGCCTGCGCCTGGCGTGACTTGCGATCCTGACATGGCGCCCACCATCGAACATCTCGTGCCGGTCGCTCACGGCGGCCCGAACCATCTCTCGAACTGCTTCCTCGCCCATCGACGCTGCAACGCCGCAGCCGGCACTTTGTCAGCGGCCGAGAAAGTTCGGCTGCGCGATGCGATGCGGAAAGAGCGGAGGGTCAGCGCATGACGGCCCCCGCAACCACCGAAATCAGTCTTACCAACCAGCGCCCAGCCATCGCGGCCTTGTTTGAGGCGCGTCGCCGTATCGGCATCCGAAACGACGAGCTTCGGGCGCGGTCGGGCGTTGCAATCAACTCCGCTCAATATTGGCTGGCGGGCAGGTCAGCCCCCACCATGGGAAATCTCGTCGCCTTCGCCCGCGCGTTAGGCTTCGAGGTGGTTCTTCACCGCGAGTGCGCGCCCGCTTGCGAGATGGCCTTCAACGAGCAGTCGGACGTAATGGCGATGCTTCTCGCTGAACGGAAGCGCCTCGGCATGAGCTTCCTGGACCTCGAGGCGCGCAGCGGGATCAGCGTCAACGCCATGTTCGCGTGGCGGGCGGGTGCGAGCCCTCAGCTTGCCAACCTGGTCGCCTTCGCCGGCGCGCTCGGCTTCGAGGTCGTGCTTCGTCCGATTTCGGAGGCGGCCCCATGATCCGCTATGCCTTCAGGGGATTTCCCGCGAAGGGTGAAGACGGTCGCAACGGCCTCTTCGACGGAATCGCCCGGCTCCAGCGCACAGGCCCCGACTACCGGGGCGAACGCTGGACCTGCACCGAAATCATCAGCGCGAAGCGACAACGCGACGGAGCTTCTATCGCGACCGATTTCGAGATCGAGATCGCAATGTGGCTCGCGTCGAAGGCAGCCATAGCGCGGGACATCGAAGACACCCTGGCAGCACAAGAGAGGGCCGCAAATGGAAAGTGCGCTTGATATCCCCGGTTATGAGGGACTCGTTTCGAAAATTGCTGAGAGCGTCACGCCGCGCGACATCGCGCTTACGATGATAGGACGCGCCGCGTTCGCGGCCGAGAGCGGAACCGCCTTCCTGGATGCTTTCACGGCGGAGCTTTCGGCGCTTATCGCCGCGAACGACGAAAAGCTTCGGTCGGTGCTCGCCCGGCCGACATGGAAGCCAGTGAGCGAGGCGCAGCCTGCCACGCCTTATTTGCTGGCATGGTTCGAAGAGCGGCCGTTGCCCCGATGGGTGTGTGAGTACGCAGTCTATTCCGGACGCCGTCCGGATGGCGGCGAGTGGAGACATGGCCGTGCGACGCACGTCATGGAAGTGACCTCGCCCCAGGTCGAGGCCGCCCAATGAACACGCTTCCGCACGCGCGAGCGTGCGGACAATCCGCCGTCAAGCTAATCGCGAGAAGGCCCCGCCCAGCTGGCCGGCACGATGCGAAACCGTGCAAAACCTGTCACTCTCTCCCCGCTGATGTGTGTATGCGGGAGTGTACACCGGAGCAAAATGCAGATTTTTGAGGAGGTTTTTAAGGCTGTAAGTTATTGATTTTATGGCGTCCCCGACAGGATTCGAACCTGTGACCCCCAGATTAGGAATCTGACGCGGCGCTTACGGCGCCGTCCCGCCATCCACGAAAAAGCCTGTTTTTATTGGATAATCTTACGGAGCAATGCGTCGGCATCTCCCCCGGAGCGGAGGAATTTGGTAGGTCGGTGGTAGGTCGTCAGCTTACGGATCATCGGATGGCGGGCATCAAGATCACGCTCACAGGCGTTCAGGCACTGTCCCCCGGTAGCACGCTGTGGGACGGGCAGGTGAAGGGGTTCGCCGCCAAGGCGAACGCGAACGGCAGCGTCAGTTTCGTGCTCAAGACAAGGGTGAACGGCCGCCAACGCTGGGTCACCATCGGCAAATTCGGAAGCCCTTGGACGGTCGAGACTGCCCGCAGGGAAGCCCTGCGCCTTCTCGGCGAAGCCGCGTCGGGAAACGATATCGGCGCGGAGAAACAGGCCAAGCGCGCCAAGGGCTTGCTGTTCGGGCACGTTGCGGACCAGTTCATCGCCATCCACTTCCCGAAGCTCAAGCCACGGACCCGTGAATCCTACGGCACCATCATCCGCCTGCACCTGAAGCCCGCGTTCGGCGCAACCCCGATCGCCGACATCCGCAAGACCTCGGTGGCAACCTTCCACGCCCGGCATGCGGAAACACCGCGCAACGCCAATCATGCCCTGTCGGTCCTCTCCAAGATCATGAACTGGGCGGAAGAACAGGGATTGAGGCCAGCGGAGAGCAATCCATGCCGCAACATCCGGAAATACCGGGAAACCAAACGAGAGCGCTATTTGAGCCCCGATGAGCTGGCGCGGCTCGGCGCGGCGCTCGCAGCGGCAGAAGACGACAAGACGGTCGATCCCTACATCATCGCAGCCATTCGTCTGTTGCTGTTGACGGGCGCCCGCCTCTCGGAAATCCTTACCCTGCGCTGGACCTACGTGGACACCTACCGCCGCATCCTGAACCTGCCGGACAGCAAGACCGGCGCCAAGGTCATCCCATTGAACCAGGCCGCCCTCGACCTGCTCGGCACCCTGCCGCGCCTCAACAGCAACCCTTTCGTCCTGGTGGGCCGCGTCGAAGGCCAGCATCTCGTCAACCTGCAAAAGCCGTGGCGGAGGATCCGCAAGGAAGCGGGCCTCGACGATGTTCGCATTCACGATCTCCGCCATTCCTTCGCGAGCGTCAGCGTGGGCCTCGGCGGCTCCCTGCCCGTCATCGGGCGGGTTCTGGGTCATTCCCAGCCAGCGACCACGGCGCGCTATGCCCATGTGGCCGACAAGGTGGCGGCCGAACTGGTGGAAGCGGCGGGCGCGCTTATCGGGACTGCGCTTCAATCCGGGGGCAAACCCTCCACGCCGCAATAAGGCTTTTCTGCGAAGCGCGACTGTCAGGAGAGAGCCCTGTCAGGGGCTTTCGCTCAGCCTCCCATAAGCCTTCGCACACTGGCGCACTTAACCCGTTATCCTGCCACTCGGCGGGGTGCGCCGTAGGGAGGTGCAGATGGAGACATCTTCTGTTTCAGTTGGAAACCAGATTCTAACAGTGCTCCAGTTCATAATACTGAGCTGGGTGCTGTTAGGGTGGGCTTGGAGTGTGGGATACACTAAAAGCCCAATCTTCTGGTTGTTCTACATCCTACTAAACTTGGGGATCATTCTCAAATGATCCCCAGAGGCAGCGCGCGAAAGTGCGCTGCCTCCCCTACGACAAAGCCGGTCTCGAACCGGCTTTTTGTTTACGTCCCCGTTGCTTTCACTTGAGCGGGCAGGTGATACCGCGTGGACTTCATCTCGCCCGTCCGGATGAGCGTCCCAAGCGCCACCAGTTCCTGAAGATCGCGGGTGGCGGTCGCCCGCGAGGTGCCGGTGATGGAGATGTAGTTGCCGACGCTGAGCCCGCCCCTGAACCCGTCCGGCCCCTCCCGGAACATCCGCGCGAGAGCCTTCTCCTGACGCGGATTGAGCTGCCCCCGGATGCGGTCATAGAGGCGTGTCTTTTCAATCAGGAAGCGGATCATGGTTTCGGTATAGGCTTGGGCATCCACGATCATGCCCCCGAACGTGACCAGCCAGTCCGTGATATCAAGCTCCCGGTTGTTACGCGCCAGCGCGTCGTAATAATCCTTCTTCCGCTTTTGGATGACCTGCGAAAGGCTCGACAGGCTCGGCTGCTCCAGTCCCTGCGCCAGCGCTTTGTCGGCTAGCGCACGGGCAATCCGGCCATTACCGTCCTCGAAGGGGTGGACGGAAACAAAGTGCAGGTGGGCCAGCCCTGCCCGCGTGACGGGCGGGAGCGGCTTCTTCCCATCGGGGGCGGTTTCGTTGAACCACCGGATGAATCGCGCCATTTCCCGAGAGACTTGCCCGGCGGGAGGGGCCTCGAAGTGAACCTCGGGACGGTCAAGCCGCCCGGATACCACCTGCATCGGCTGGGGATCGGTCCGGTATCGGCCAATGCACTGGATATCCACGCGGCCGTTCATCAGCATCGCGTGCCACTGTCGCAACGCGACGGCGGACAACGGTTCGCCAAACGTCCGATAGAGCGTCACCATCATCCGTGAAATGCCCTGCTCGGCGGGGGGCGCCTTGAACGGCAGGGTGGCAAGGCCAAGATCACGCCGGATGGATTGCTGAAGGCTCTCCCGATCAAGGATTTCCCCTTCGATCTGGGAGGTTTTGAGGGCCTCGTTGCTCATGAGGTCGATGGCAAGCTGGTCCTTGTCGGCAGGGTCGACGTGAAAATACGCCCCGATCAGGACGCCGGATTGCTTGAGGAAAGCCTTCTCCAGGCCCTCAAGCTCATCAGGCCTCCAGCTGAATTGAGGCCATTGATCTTGCTGCCAATTCCACACCATGAGGCAAAAACTTCCCTTTTATGCCTCACAATATGCGCTCACCTTGAGGTAGAAATCCAGCCTTTTTACCTCAACCTCGGGGGGGCTCTCCATCGGTGCTGACGCCGCTGGCAATCAGGTTGGCCAAGCCGTTGCCCCCCCCGGCTTTTGTCACAAGATTGGCACCAAGGTACAGCGGGGACGCCAGGGCCGGGCCGGTGATGACGAAAGTCTTCACGAGGGAGCTTCGGCTCCCTTTTGAATTTCCGGAGGGCGCACCACCAAATAAGGCCATTCTGAGCCAAAAATACAAAATAACTTGCATTTTTGCATATTATACGCAATAATCGCCGAAATTATTGGGATAACACCATGTTAATCGACTTCCGTGTGCGTAACTTCCGCTCCTTCAAGGACGAGAGCGCGTTGTCCCTGGTCGCATCCACCGACACCGACCTGCGGGACACCAATACATTCGACACCAGCGTCCCAGCGGTGCCCTCGGTTCTCCGCGCGGCGGCTCTCTACGGCGCAAACGCGGGCGGAAAATCAAATGCAATCCGCGCAATCACCCTCATGCGCGGCATTGTGCTGGAATCGGCGACACTCATTCAGGCGGGACAACTGTTCAACGTACAGCCGTTCCGACTGGACGGACAGACGGCCGAAGAGCCAACGCTTTTCGAGATCACGGTACTGATTGACGGCGTCCGCTACCAATACGGCTTTGAGCTTACACCCGAGAGGATCGTCTCCGAGTGGCTGCTGGTCTATGTCCGGAACAAGCCCCAGAAGTGGTTTGAAAGGAAAGTCGAAGGGACCGAGGACAAGATAGAGCCGGGTTCCTATCTGACCGGCCCGAAGCGCACATGGCAGGAGGCAACCCGGCCAAACGCGCTTTTTTTGTCGACTGCGGTCCAGCTTAACAGTGCACAGTTACAGCCCCTGTTCGCATGGTTCGCGGAATCGCTCGTTGTCATCCCGGACGGACGGCAGGTCCCATTCGACTACTCGGCGTCT
Source organism: Rhodomicrobium vannielii ATCC 17100 (assembly GCF_000166055.1). Lineage (NCBI taxonomy): Bacteria > Pseudomonadati > Pseudomonadota > Alphaproteobacteria > Hyphomicrobiales > Hyphomicrobiaceae > Rhodomicrobium > Rhodomicrobium vannielii. The sequence continues at coordinate 1,602,896 of NC_014664.1, read as the reverse complement.
TCACTGGAGGAAGCCCCACGCCGGGATTCGATCGTTTCCATGCTCCGCGCTGCCGACATCGGCATCACCTCCATTTCCACGGAAAAGAAGAAGGGATTCGAGCAAACGGTGCAGATGGACCTGACCACGGGAGCCTCCAATGTGCATCGGGTGGAAAGGGATTTCCTCGTCCCGCGATTCACTCACAAGGGCAATATCGCAGCGGAGTTCGATCTGGCTGACGAGTCGCTCGGCACCCAGAAGCTTTTCTCGCTGGCTGGCCCCCTTCTCGACATCCTTGAGAAGGGCAGGATTCTCGTGATCGATGAGCTGGATGCCAGCCTTCACCCCCTTCTCGTCCGGCAGATCATAAAGGCCTTTCAGGATCCCGAGCTTAACCGGAAGGGCGCGCAGATCGTCTTTACCACCCATGATACGTCCTTGCTGGAGGGGCACCTGCTCCGCCGGGACCAGATCTGGCTGGTGGAGAAACAGCAGGATCAATCCTCGGCGCTGGTGCCCCTTACGGAGTTTTCTCCCCGGAAAGGCGAAGCGCTCGAACGGGGCTATCTCAGTGGACGGTATGGGGGAGTTCCCATCCTTCGCGACAAGCTGATTTCGCGGAGGCAAAGTGGCTCGCGATAATCATCCCCGCGAGCGGCAGGCCCGAGCCCTGGCCCGGAAGAAAGGGACGCGTCCTCCATACGATCGCATCCTCATCGTCACCGAGGGCAGCAAGACCGAGCCCATTTATTTCGAGGATATCCGCCAGCAGAACAGGGTGCCGTCGGCCCATATCAGGATCGTTCCGGGAGAAGGTACGGCGCCAATCCAGATCGTTGATACTGCTTGGGACTTATTCCTGAAAGAAAAGGCCTTTGAGTGGGTATTCGCCGTTTTCGACCGCGATGAGCATCGCACGTATCATGAGGCCCTGCGCCGCGCAGCTGCCCTCGATCAGTCCAGGAAAAACGACGAGGGAAAAAGCATCCGGTTCATAGCGATACCCTCAGTTCCATGTTTCGAGCTGTGGCTCCTTCTCCATTTCCGCGACGTGCATGATTTCTGGCACCGCCATGCACTCATCCGGGAGTTGCGGAGCGATCTCCCGGGCTATGAGAAGGGCATGGAAGGAGTTTACGAGCGCACCGAACCGTCATTGGCGCAAGCTGTTGCAAGAGCCCAGCGCCTTAAGGCCCGTTTCAGTCCCGAGAACGGCAGGGATCCCTACACCTCGGTGGATGAGGTCGTTTCGCTGCTTCGCAGCATCAGAGCGGCACGGTAATCGCTTCGGTCAGGCAATCCGTTCCTTCCGGCGTCCGTCGTCAATGAAGTCATTCTCGGCGACCTCGATGCCGTGCTGATGCAAGGCCCGCAGCACCACGGCGCGGAGGGAGCGCTCCTCATCGAGCGCGCGCTGCTTCAGCTTCTTCATCACGTAGTCGGGCACTTCCACGCTGAGCTTTACAAGCTTTGCGGCGGGCCTGACGCTGGTGGGTGGTGCGGAGCTCATGCCCAAAGGGTCGGGCCAAGACCTGTATACGTCAAGAACCCGCAACGCCGGTGCTGAACAGGTGAGCATCTGCGATATCAAGCATATGCGGCCATTCTCATGTGAGGACTTACGTATCTCCAACGCTTTTCATCTGCGCAAGTCTTCAAACGCGGGAGTGCAAAAGACCAGACATCCGATTGTCCCCGGTTGCGAATTTGAGTAGGCTGCAACCACAGGAAAGAGCGACATATGGACAAGGCAGCGCGGCAGGAAGAACTCAAGCGGCGGTTCGCGCCGGTTAAGCCGTTGGCACCCCAAGTCCCAGCCGCTCCCCCGGTTCCCCAAACCCATGCGCCTGTCGAGAAAACCGCTCCCGCAATCGAAATCCCTACGCCGGTTGCGCTAAAACCCGCTCCCAAAGCTTTGGTGCGCCGCTGTGACTACAAGGGCGAGCGCCGCCGCCTCAATCTTCGCCTTCCGGAACCCCTCACCCATGATTTGGCTGTGCTTTGCCTTGCATCGGGAGTTGACAAGAATGCCTTCTGCGAACAAGTCCTGAGCTCGGCGATTGAAAATCAGCTCGAACAGGTCCGCCAGCGCTACAAGCCCGAGGAATGGGAAGGCATCTTACGCTGTGTCCGTGAAGGAAAGGGATTCTGACCACTTCGTCGACGTGCTGGTGATCCTCGGGATCGCGGCCAGTCTTGTGCTGATCCTCGGCTCCGTTCTCCTCAACTTCCGCATGGCTTACCGGAGCGCCGACACCGAGTTCGACGCCTGGCTCTACGGCGTCGTCGCGGGCGCCGCAGATTGCATCAAGGCCATGATGCCGTTTGCCATCGCCTGGGGCATCCGCAAGCGTGACCGGCTGGCGGTCATCGGCGCGGTAGCAGTGTTCGGCATATTCACGCTCTATTCGTTCTCAAGCGCGGTCGGCTTCGCGGCCCAGCATCGCATCGCCAAGGCTGCCGAACGGCAGGGCGGCGCCGAAAAGTACCAGGATCTCAAGGACCGCTATACCCGCGCCAAGTCGGCCCGCGACGCGCTCGGCACCCCCCGCGCTCCATCCGTCATCGAACAGGAACGGGCGGATATCCTCGCAACACCGGTTTACGGCCGAAGAACAATCGGCGACCTCTCGGGCGAATGCACGCTCAACCGGCTCGAAGCGCGCGAGCCCTGCGAGCGCTGGCGCCGCCTCGGCGTCGAATTCGCCACCGCGAAGGAAGCGGGCCGCCTCGACGGTGAACTGACGGACGTGCGTCAAAAGCTCGACACGGTCCCCGCCGCGTCAACCACCGAGGACCCGCAGGCCGCCGCCATCTCGAAGCTCGGCGGCTGGTTCGACAGGACCTTCCGGAGCGACGACGTGCAACTCGGCCTCGCGCTGCTGCTTGCGCTGCTTGTCGAAGCGGGAAGCGGGCTCGGTCTCTATCTCGTCACCACACCCTGGCGCGACGCCGCCCTCCCCGCTCCGAAGGAACCCGCCATGCCGTCAAACCTTCCGGTCGTGCCCGTCAAGCGGCTGGGCGAGGTCGACGCCTTCATGCTGGCGCGCCTCCATCCGGCGACCGATGGCGTGCTGACCGCGCCGATGCTGTATCAGGCCTATCTCGGCTGGTGCCGGGAAGGCGTGCTGGCCCCCTTCACCTTGCCCGCCTTCATCATGGCCTTTCAGGCGATCGCCGATGAGCTCGGGATCGAACGCGGCTCGGTCGGAACCGATGCGGCATGGCGAAACGTCTCGTTTACCCCCGTGCCAGCACTTCCTGAACGGGCTTTATAGGGGTTTTTGACGTCCCGAACGAAGGTGGTTCTATCAGGGTGTAAAAAACCGCCTCTGGCCGCCTTCCATGCCCCCTGATTGCCCGACGTTGCGTGAGGCTCAGGTGGAATGGTCTGGTTGCCCCGTGCGAAAGGAATTTCATCGTACCGAAATTTTGAGTTCCTTTTCTGAAATTCTGATTCTTTTCTGTAAAAGAGATGTTCTGGGCGTGTTCTGGAATGTTCTGTTCTATATTAAGCGCGAGCAAGTCTGCGCCAAAGCGCGACCAAGTCTGCGTCAGGGCGCGAGTAAGTCTGCGCCAAATGGGGCCTCCCCGCGAGTAAGTCTGCGCCAAGGTGCGAGCAAGTCTGCGCTATGGCGCCAAAATGCCCTGAAAATCTGCGGAATAATTAGCGGCTGGGCGCGAGTAAGTCTGCGCCAGAAAGGGGGCTCAGGATGCCTTCGGGATGAGGGTCGGCTTGACCGGCTTCGCCACGGGCAGCGCGAGCGCGCTCGGTTCGGCGGGCGTGAGCTTCAGGCCGTTCTCGGTGACGCTCACCGGCAGCTTTCTTAGCGTTTCCTTGATTTCGTTGAGCTCGCGGGCAAGGTTTGCCCGGAAGTCCCTGTCCCGCTTGAAGCCGGACCCGAACTGGTCCTTAAGCGCCTCCCAGCTGATGGTGACCGGCTCTTCGATGTTGTGGATGCGGTAGCCGAGCCAGAAATACAGGTCAAGCTTCCGCGCGGACCCGGCAAAAGCCCTGACGACATGGGTGTTGATGGGAAGGGCGTGCTTCTGCAAGCTCTCATACATGGCCGGGCTGAACGTGACGGTCGAAGGCCAGAGGCTGCGCTGGTCCGGATGGGTCGGAAGCCACAGGTCCATCTCGTCGATGGGCGTGATGGAGCGTGTCCGTACGCGCTCCCCGTTCCAGACGGTGAGCTTCATCGTACAGGCGGCAAGCGCGTTGAGCTGTTCCTTGAACGCGGTCAGCGGGCCTTTCTTGCCGCCGCTTTTCGGGAAGCCCATGTCGCGGACGAAGCCGGTCAGCGTGTCGGCGATTTCGATGGTCGGGGATTTCTGACGGATGGCTTCCGAGCAAAGGTGCATCAGGATCAGCCTCGCCTTCGGCCCGAAGGGCACCGGCTGGTGGATTTTTTCGCCATTGGGGTCGCGCAGGAAACCGGCTGTCACATCCAGCGCCATGTTGCCCTGCTTGCGCTCGAACTCCCGCTGCTCGATGGGCAGCCGGTCGTAAGGCAGGCCGCAGATGGCAAGCACGCTGTGGATATGGCGAAGGTCCTGCTTCGACGGCTCCGAGAGCTCAAGCGCGCCCGCCGTCACCACGCGCCGCCGCTGGTCGCGCGGAAGCGCCGCCAGTTCATCGCGTCTCGCCTGCTTCTGCTCCAGCTGGCGGATAATGACTTCCAGAACGGGGCTCGTGCGCTGACGCTCCAGCTCGGCCAGAAGGTCCTGGTCGCGGATGTTTGGGGCGTCGGTCAATTTCACGAGAAGACATTAGCGCGGATTTGCGTTTCAGGGAATCGGCTTCGACTGTTGAATGACAAGATTTATGGAACTCCTGATAAGCATGAATGTGGTTCTCCAGAGTTATGTTTGTCATGTTCTACTGACTTCTTTTTCTCTTGATGTATGGAAGTCAGCTAAACCTGAATGCCTTATTTATGGAAATCAAGAGTTATGGATTAACGTATCTCACCAAATATGCATCTCAATATTGCTGCATTTCAGTCACACCGGAGTTCGTGATTTACTAAAGACAGGCAGTTCAGTTCTCCATATCTCCGGTTGTCCTGTTGACCATATCTCCTGATGTCCGGATATTGCCTGCATGGAACAACTGCAAGAACGCGCCAGCGTCATCGTCTTTGGGTCTCCCAAGGGCGGCGTCGGCAAATCGACCCTTTGCCTTTCCTTGGCAGGGGCGATCGTCAGGGGTGGGGGCAAGGTTCTGATCCTTGACCTCGACAACAACAAAACCCTCGCCGACTGGTACGAAAAGTATCCCGACGCTGTTGCGGGCCTCACCGTCAAGGCGCTGGCCAGCGACCAGCTAACCGACACGCTCGAATCCCAGGTTGACGCCGGGTATGATTCCATCCTCATCGATGTCGCCGGTTCGGCGGAGAGGGCTCTGTACATCGCCGCCACGGCTGCGGATCTGATCATCACACCCGCCCGCATCAGCGGCCCCGACCTCGTGCAGGCGACGCGGCTTCTGCGTGACATTCGCGCTGTCACGCGCGGCCAGATCAAGAAGATCCCGCACCTCATTCTCCTGAACGATGTTCACCCGCTTCATCCGGCCTATCAGACAGCCGCCGTCGAGCAGATCGATGCGGCCGGTTTGCCAAGATTCCGGACGCTCCTTTATAACCGCGCGGCCTACCGGGAAGCCTTCCTCACCGGGAAGCCCCCGCATTTTGCCGACGACACACGGGCTCCTGTCAAAAAGACCATTGAGGAGATCGATGCCCTCCTGGGTGAAGTCCTCGACATCATCAATCCGGAGGAGGCCGTCCATGAACTCGCCGCTTAAACTGAAACGCCGGGATACGTTCAACCTCGGCCTTGGCCCTGCGATGGAAGAGTTCATGGACGAGAAGCAGATCCCGGCGCTGGTGGTGCCCGAGGCTGTCCCTCAGGACGTCGCCGACAGCGCGCCCCGCCAAGCCGTGGTGCATTCAATCGCGCCGCAGCCCGAGCCCGTGCGACTCCGGCCGAAGCCCGTCAGGCCGAAAGCCGAGCAGAGCGAGCCCGATGCCGCATCTGGAAAACGGACCTCCATCACGATCTATGCGCCCGAGTATGTCTCAAAGGCCCTCAGGAAACGCGCGTTCGAGAAGGACATGACGGTGACGGCTTATATCCTTCATGCGCTGGCGCTGGCAAAGATCCCGGTGCGGAAGGAAGATCTCCTTTGCGACGGCAGGAAGTCCGACTCTGCTGCGCGGATCGATATCCTGAGGGATTAGGCGCCTTACGGTTCCAGCGCCCTGCTTTGCGGAAGCCCCGTCAGTCGCAATTCTCCCGCCTCCCATAAGCCTCTGCACTCGGCGCACTTGTACTTTTGACCACCCCGGTCAAAGGGGTGCGGCCTTAGGGAGGTGCAGATGAGAAAGTGGTTTACATTCTCGTACTTCGCGATTCTTTCGGCACAATCCTATCTCTTAGCGCCTGAAGAGTGGCGCCTGTTGGCGGCTCTCTGGGGCGCTATACTTGGGCTAGTTCTATCGTTCCTGTCTATTATTGCAGATACTTTACAGAGGATTAGACAGGAAGAGAGAGACGTGTAGCGTGTCCCTCGAACAGCCGGTGAAAACCGGCTGTTTCGTTTATGTCCTGCCGAAGTCCTGCACCCGCAGCCACCGGAACTCCGTCGCCACGGAATGCCCATGTTTCCACACCAGCCAGCAATACCGCTGCTTTGCGATGGTGGTGGTCGCCCGTGCGGGGTCGCCATACGGCCAGCAGATGCATTCGTCGAGCGCATAGATGACGGCGGGTGGGTGGCTCACGTAAAACGCATGCCGCAGCGGATGACAAAGGCTCGACAGGTTCAGCAGCATCGCGACCGTGCCGCCGCTCTCGGCGGTCAGCTCCAGCGCGTGCTTCACGAACATATCGGCGAGCCCGCGCCCGTAGGGTGGATTGGTGACGATGTGCCTCGCCAGCGGCTTTCGCTCAGCAAGGAAATCCCGGCCCGGTTCACCGTAACCGTAATCGACCAGGTCGGTGGACACGACGTCGTACCCGGCAGCAATCAGTTCCGTCGAGATCCAACCGGTGCCGCAGGCGGGCTCCCAGATGGGACCGTCGAACGTCTCAGCCGAAAGGAGGGCGCGGGTTGCCTCAGGTGGCGTCGGGTAGAACTCATAGGCAGCCCGATTGGGATGGAGCCGTGGCCCGAACCGGAAGGCCCGGGCAGTCTCGGTGACGAGATGGCGGGTGCGAAGCTCATGGGGCAGGAGGAGACGAGGGGCGCTCATTGGGCGGCCTCCTCGATGTCCAGTTCAACGCCGCCCTGTTCGCCGGAGATGTATCGGGCGCGGTCGGCTTCCGACCAGCCGTAGTAGGTTTCCAGGGCAACGTCTTCGGCAGCTTCCTCGTTTTCGGCCCTGACCGTGAACTGAAACACGTTCCGTTCGTACAGGATGATAGTGAAGTCCTTGCAGGAGGGATTGACGGTGCTCATTCGTCGGCCTCCTGTTCGTCGATGATCTCGAAACCGTCGACGCCGCTGGCCTGATGGGAGAATTCTCCACGGCCGTGCCTTTCGTAAGAGGCCCGGGCTTGTGCCTTGGCCTCATCCGCCGAGGCGGCATCGACGCAGATGTTCCAGGTCTCCCACATGATCATCGCGACGGTGTAGCTCTTGAGCTGACTCATTGGGCGTCTTCTTCGTCGTCGTTCCAGCTGTAGACGGGATTATCGTCGAGGTGGTCGTGGGCGAACCAGGCATCGAGCAGGTCCTCCAGTTCCTGGTCGGACCTTGCCCGGAGCCTGAACTCCGGGAATTGGTCGGCGAGGAAGGCGTAGTCGCTGCGGCTCATCGGGCGGCCTCCCCTTGGGTTTGCGCGTCGGCTTTGTTGGCGCGGATGACGAGGCGTCCGCTGGCATCGGTCGGGATGAAGTCGAGGCTCAGGTTCAGGCCCTCGCCGTCCTCGTGGATCCAGGCGGCGCCGATCTTCGTCCAGTAAGCGTTCTTGCCTTCGCCCCGGATGTGGAAGACGCCGTGGGTGGGCTTTCTTCCGGGTTGCTGCTTGTTGCTCATGATGGGTTTCTCCTTTTGGTTCGAGACCGCACCCTTTGCGGCCTGTCGGGTAAGGAGAGGGACACCGGCCATGAGCGGGCCTGCCAACGGGGAGGGGCATCGCCCGGCTGCACAAGCGAAGCGCGGAAGCTGGGGAAGCCCCTTGGCTGGTACGCGCCGGGGTCCAGACCACCCGACATTTCAAGGCCGCTTGGGGAGGATTTCCTTGCCAAAGGAGAGCCCCGTCAGGGCATCGGCGTCCAAGCGGAGTCCACCCCGGTCTTCCTCGGGGCAGGCAACGCCTCGTCTGGGCCTTCAGGCGGCGTTTTGGATAGAGAAGGGATCGGCAGATGGGCCGGGCATGCCAAGGCTCAGGAAACCCACGACGCGGGCCACTAGGCACCCCGCTGACTAACGGCCCGAACGCAAACTCTGGTGACCTGCATCGGACGCTGGAGATGGAGCCTTGCCGCACCTAACCCTGAAGCTCTCTGGCATGGACCACCGGGACCGAGCGTGCGAATTACATATCACACCTATTGTGATTAGGTATGATATGACCTATACTGTGGTCGAGAAGAGGGAGCAGACTATGTCCACCCAATACCGCAAAACCGTCTCCCTGACGGACCGGGATGACCGCTTCATCAGCGCCCAGATTGAGAGTGGCGAATACGGCAATGCCAGCGAAGTGGTGCGTGCCGGACTACGCCTTCTGGAACAAGAGAAGCTGAAGCTCAAGGCCCTGCGGCAGGCTATCGCCGAGGGCGATGCCGACTTGGCTGCCGGGCGCTTCCGGAGCTACAAAGCGGGAGACCTGGTGCGGGAAATGCAGGACGCCATCAAACGCTGAGCCCCGTCTCGCCAAAGGTTGAAAAGCCGCTTACAGTGCGGCATGCCGACTCACCCTCCGCTTTCCCCCAAACGGCTCGACATTTCCGATGCCGCTCGCGCTGATATCCGCGAAACCATCACACATCTGACGGAGAAGGCGGGTGGCGAGGTTGCCATGCGCTTCCTTCAGCGCATCGATGACGAGCTGGTTGCTCTCGCCGATCTTGGTCACAGTGGCGTATCCCGCGAGTGGATAAGCCCCGGCCTTCGCCTGCATGTTCTGGGCGACTATTGCATCTATTTCCGCGTTACCGACCGCGAAACCCGCGTCGTTCGCTTTCTGCATGGCGCAAGGGACGTTAGCGCGATTGTATTCGATTTCGAGCATTAGCCGCAGCAATGCTTCGAAGGAGACAGGAACTACTCCCCAGAAACGGCACTGCCGACCTCGTCTCTTATTGCCGTGTACGCTCGGGGTATTCACCGACCGGTGACTGGTCTGGCATAAGAACGCTGTTCAAAACCGCGCCGAGCCTGACACCTGCTGCCTTGATGCGGTCCCGCACGAAGGGAGCGTTCACGGACAGATAGTGCTCGTCAACAACGACCACCTTCTGGGCGCCTCCGTGATATTCGGGCTGGTATGCGCTGTAGCGGCACCCGTCCGAGGCCCGTTCGCAATAGCCAACCTCCGGCCGCGTCGTAATGGTAAAGGTTTCGTTTGCCCAACTGGCCACGGCCTTGGGGCCAATGTCGCCTGCGAGCCAACGGGAACGGTCGCCGCTGGTTATCTCGGCCTCCAATGACGTAGCGATAGTGTCCGAATCGAATCCCAGCGTCTTTTCAATAAGGCAGCTATCCCACGCGGCATGAAGGCTTCGTCCGCACAGGCCCGACGCGCTAATGAGGTTGCCGCCTTTGTCATCCTCAAAGCTCACATGCATGGGCTGGTGTATATCCCCCATGAAATGCGTCAGGGTCTTCAAAAGACGGAGTTGCTCGGTAACGTCCTGGGCAAAAGCGAGGTCGCGCATATCATCAAGGACGGCGGACACCACACATCGATCCGATACTGGGCATGGTGTCGCTGGATCAATGGACCGGGCCGAACGGGGCAGGTTCACGAAATGCTCCGCAGGCCGCATACGGGGAGACTTGTCGGCGGCTGTGCAAAGGTCAGTAAACGTCCTGTAGCGGGGATCAATCGCTTCCAGCGCATCAACCCTGCCACGGACCTCCGGGCGCAGCTCGTCGTAAGCTATGCGGCAGATGATCCTGTGGCCGGTGTCACCCCATCCGAAGGCAGGACCGGCATGGAATACGGCAGAACAAACTGTAAGGATGGCGGCTGGTATGTGTTTTCTCAAAATCGTCGTCCGTATCAATTATTGAAGTGCGCTACCCGCGCATGGCTTGAAGAAGCACACCGTTTCGATGGAGATCCAAAAACTTCTTCTGGCCGCTCGTGAAGACGCCGACGTTCACGGGATTGTCGGTCTCGACCCCCATCCTCCGAAGGGATGGCCTGTGCGCCACGGGTGAGATGATGAGCCTCCCCGTATCTTCGAAACTGATGAAGCCCCGATCGAATAGGTGATCGATACTCGGCGTGAGAAGAAGACCGTTCTCCCCGTCGAGCCGTTCCTCGTTCGTTGAATCTCGCCAAGGCTTGCAATGGCTGGCAATCAGATGGGTTGGGTTGTCGACTTTAGTTACGCGGCAGCAAGCTTCAATCCGGCTAACCCGGTCCTTGAACAGGCCTTGGCCGCGCCGCGCCCGAATCAACGCCTGGCGGTCGGTCTCCACGATCGTACTGTCCGCCTCGATCCTGTGTTCGATTTTCCGTTCCTGCTCTTCAAGATCGTCAGCCGGGACGGGCAGCACCTCCCCGGCTGCATGCAGGACAACTTGGGCCTCATAACCGATAAGTCCCACGAGGGCATCAGCCATGCCCTCGGGCACCTCAGTGAGGTAGACGGCCTGATTGCCGTTGCCGCTATCCTGGAGCGGACTGTATTTTCGGGGTAGAAGAGCCTTCAGCAGGTCCATGTGGTCTTTAGGCCGGATCCTGTGCGTCAGTTCCGTGAACAGCACGGTGACTTTCCAGCCGATATCTTCCCAATAGGCCCCGGCGTTACCGAACTCGTCTGGCTTGGGGCTTTCCCAGCAGTAGGACTGCGCCACGCCGATGGCACAGATAAGGGTGTCTTTGAAGGAGAATACGATGTCTCCCGGCGCCACCTCTCGCATGGATTCGTAGAAAGCGTTGCGATTACCGTTGGCATTGCGCTTGGGCGACCAGAGGTATCCGCCTCGGATCTCGTGGCGATAGGTCTGGTTCTGATTAACCCACCAAAAGCGCATGGGAAGCCGGTGTAACTACGAACAAGTACCTTCTTACGGGTGCGCTCGGTGACTTGCAATCCCTGGCGATGAGGCATCAGCGCAGGTGCCATGCCCCTTCCAAGCGTCCGCAAAATGAAAAGCCCTCACGAGGAGGGCTTCACGAGGAAATCGGCAGCTTCGGCGGCCCGCGCGGACGCGGTAAACACGGCGCGCTTGTCGGATTTCAGGGCTTTGAGCCAGTTCGCGATATACTGCGCGTGGTCGGGACGCGGCTGCGGGGAGAACCGGAGCTCGGCGCAGAGGAATGCGCTGGTCAGCTCCGCAATCAGCTCCTCCAGGGCGTAGTCGGGCGACCCGAACTTGTTGCCGAGCTTGCGGTTGAGGCGGCGTTCGGCACCGCTCCAGTGCCCGAGCTCATGGAACAGCACGGAATAGTAAGCCTCCGACCGGCATCGATGGGCATTATCCATGAACAGCCCTTCCTCGGGCATCTGGATGTAATCGGCGGACGGACGGTAATAGGCCGCTTCCCCGCCGTGGCGGATGTCGGCGCCGGTGGCGGCAACCACCTCGTCCGCGCGGGCATTGCGGGCGATCGGCCCGAGGTTTTCCGGCATGGGCGGCAGCTCGAACCCCTCGACCTGGCTCGCGTTGAACACGCGGCTCGCCTTTGCGACCCGGCGCTTGCCGTCGTCGTCGGGGTTGGCGGTTTCGGGCTCGACCTCGAACTCCTTGTAGAAGATGACGATGGAGCTTTTGGCGCCCTTCTTCACCTGGGCTCCGAGTTCCTGCCACTGCCGGTAGCTGGCCCAAAGGTTGCGGGTGTATCCGGCAAGCTGGGCCTCGGCCCACAGGGAGACGACGTTAATGCCCCGGTAGCCGTTGCCGGTGGAAGCATTCTTCGGCAGGAGACTGTCGAGGCCCGGGCGATGCCACGGCAGGGAGGCTTCCCCGGCGGATTCAAGGGCGGCGACGATGCGGTCGGTGACGGCCTGATAGACGTCGAGGGAAGGTGCGGCGCGGGTCATGGAAGGTGTCCTTTCCTTCGCCGGGCCTGATTGCCCGGCTCCGCGCCCCGGAAAGCCCGCGCGCGCGAAGACCCGCACCCGTCAGGGCCGCGTCAGCGGAGGGCCTGCCCCTTGCGGGGCGCCGCCGAAGGGCTTAGGCGCTGGGGAAAGCCGGGCAGGCCCGGCGGGAAAGGGGCACAGATGATCCGCGCGCGGCCTCGGAGCACAGGTCGGCCCGTTCTCGGTCGGTTGTTCGGCTGGGAGACCCTCGCTGGCTTCCGGCAAACGTAAGCATCCGGTGAGGGCCGCAGCGTGAGCGCTTGCGGTTGATGACTACGCCGCCAGTTGCAAGCCGGGCTGCTTCCATTCCCAGGGCAGCAGCTCATGGAGTCGGCTTTGCGGCTGGCCTGCGATGCGGGCGAGCACATCGGCCAGCCAAGCCATCGGATCGATGCCGTTGAGTTTGGCCGTCATGATCATCGTCATCATAAAGGCGGCCCGGTCGGCGCCGCGATCTGAACCGGCGAAGAGCCACGACTTTCTTCCGAGCGCAAAACCTCTCAGCGCTCGTTCGGCCGAGTTGTTGCTCAGGCAGATGCGGCTGTCGCCAAGGAAAGCGGCGAACCGATCCCAGCGCTTGAGCAGATAATCGATGGGCCTGGCGACGGAAGCCGAGCGCGACAATCGCGAGCGCTCCTCGCCAAGCGAGGTTTTCAGATCGGCCAGAAGCGGCGCGCTTTGCTTCTGGCGCACGCGCAGGCGCTCGCTGGCGGGAAGGCCGTTGATGGAGCGCTCGATGTCGAACAGCGCGTCGATGCGCTTGACCGCTTCCAGCGCAATCGGGGAGATGGCCGGCGCCTGTTTGCCGCGCTTCGCGTTGGCGGCGATGTCAGCCAGTTCGAAGAACTGGCGCCTGGCGTGCGCCCAGCACAGCGCCGAGACGATGGCGCCTTTTTCGCGCGCCGGATCGTAAAGCCCGTTATAGCCGCTATAGGCGTCGGCCTGCAAAATGCCGGCGAAGTCTCGAAGATGGCTCTCGGGATGCTCCTGCCTTCGGTCTCGCGAAGCGTAGTAAAGCGCGGCCGGCGGCGCGGTCCCGCCAAAAGGGCGATCGTCTCTGACATAGGTCCAGATGCGGCCGGTGACTGTCTTGCCTTTCGCCAGGATCGGCACCGTCGTGTCGTCGCCAAACAACCGTTCGGCCGAAAGAACATGGGCCTCGATCAGCGCCTGGAGCGGTTGCAGCGCCGCCATGCAGGACCCAACCTGATCGGCCAGCGTCGAGACGGAAAGTTCGACGCCTTCGCGCGCATACCGCTCGCTTTGCCGGTTGAGAGGCTGGTGCTGGCCGAACTTCTCGAACAAGATCATGGCCAAAAGGCCCGGCCCGGCAAAACCGCGCGGCGTTGCATGAAAGGGCGCCGGCGGTTGCGCGATCGCCTCGCAGCACCGGCAGGAGAACTTCTCGCGCACCGTTTGGATGACTTTCCAGCGGCGCGGAACAACCTCGAGCGTCTCGGTGACGTCCTCGCCGAGCTTCGACAGCTTCGTCGAGCCGCAAGACGGACAACATGTCGGCGCCGGGAGCACCACGCGCTCGCGCGGCAGATGCGCCGGGAAAGGCTTGCGCGATGGATGCTTGCGCGTAGAGGATGGCGTGCCTTGCGTCCGGGCTGTGGCTGTCTCGGCGAGAAGCTCGTCCTCGGCCGCGGCTGTCTCCAGCTCTTCGAGCTGAAGCTCCATCTGCTCCAGGAGCCGCGCCTTGTGCTCCGAGCGGCTACCGTAAAGCACCCGCCGCAGCTTCTCGATCTCGAGCCTCAGATGAGCGATCAGCGCGTCCGTGCTGGATGTCGCCGCGCGAGCGCGAGCCGCAACGGCCTCGGCGGAAAGGCGGGCGGCGCGCTCGGCGAGGATCATCGCATGCGCGGCGGCAAGGTCGGAAGGAAGAGCGTCAAGCGGCGTGGTCACCCGACAAGAGAATCATGGTTCGCCAACGTTTTCAAAGGCAAACCGTCAGCCAACCGAAGTCGGTCTCCAGGTTTTTTGCGGATTGCGCCAATCGATCCCGGAGAGCAGATAGCCAAGCTGCGCGGGCGAAATCGAGATCGCGCCGTCAGCCGGGCTCGGCCACAAGAACCGGCCTTTCTCCAGACGCTTCGTAAAAAGGCAGGCGCCCTGGCCGTCATGCCAGATCACCTTCAGAAGATCGCCCCGGCGGCCGCGAAAGCAAAACAGATGGCCGCTCAAAGGATCGCGCTGCAAAACCTCCTGGACCTGCAAGGACAGCGACGGGAAGCCCCTGCGCATATCGGTGTGACCCGTCGCCAGCCACACCCGCACGCCGGTCGGAACCGGGATCATGGTCTCCTCCCGTCGGCAATATCGAGAATGCGCTTCAACGCGCCCATGTCGGCGCCGGGGCCAACCCGCACGCGCCGCCCGTTCAAAAGCTCGATCTCGATGCGATTATCGGCGGCGGGCGCGTCACTGGCGCTGTGATCGTAGATCGTGTCGCGGCTCTTCCCTGGCGCCGTCAGAGAGACCGGCAGGAATGCCGGTGCGGGCTCTGGCTTCTCGTCGTTCTTGGCCAGCTTCCGCCAACGAAACAGAAGGCTTGGCTTGATCCCATGCCTGCGGGCGACCGCTGACACATTCACGCCGGGCTGCAAAGCCTCGGCGATGATCGCCTGCTTCTCGTCCTCGCTCCAGCGGCGCCGGGTATCAGCAACTACGGAATACCGGCGGGCAAAAGTATCTCCAGACATAGGCACGGGCATAGCTCCTGTCGCGACAAGCGTCACAGACAAGACCTGTCTCTTACACGCCCCGCAAGGCGGCCCTCAGCGGAGGCTTACCGGCAAACGCACAGAGAGGCAAGCCAATGCCCAGGAAATAAGCACCTTTGCGCGCCGAAGAGGACGCTCATGGTTGGAGACAACCGAGAGACCCCGTAGCATTCAGCTCGAAGGTCGGGAGGATTCCAGCTGCGGCTTGTCGATGGCTCGGTATGGCTTACGCAGTCTGAGATCGCTGCACTTTTTGAAACGAGCAAGCAAAACGTCAGCCTTCACCTGAAAGCCATATTCGCAGAGGGTGAGTGGTGAAGGATTCAGTTGTCAAGTATTCCTTGATAACTGCTAATGTCCAGGTCAGCAGAGCTGCGGGACACGGCCTCCACGCTTGGTTTGCCGCCGCTGACCTCTATAAAACAGGGCGCTCGACATGAAGACGCATTTAAATTTGGGATCACATCCAAGTCATCCTAGCGGCGATGCGCTTGAAATTAGCCGAGAAAACATCGATAAATTCAGGGTCTCCCTTGCCAAATCCGGCTTTTGACAACTCGGTTTTAAGTGGCTCTTGCTCTACCTCGGAAAGTATCTTGTCCATACTACGTTCATGCCAGCCTAAACGCCCGACTGGCATCCAAAGGAACGAATCTTGGCGTCCATTTGCAAGTTCTTGCTGCACGACGGACTTTTCATTTCGTTCGAGATGAGCAAGGGAAGCAAGTAGCTCAAATTGTTCAAACACAATCTCGAAATCGGGAGTTACGCCTACGAACCGCTTCGACCAGTCAGAAAATAGTTCAAGCAGGTGATCGCTCAAAGGGGTTTTACGTTTCTCAAGCCCTTCAATTTGCTTCCAGGCATCGTGTGCGGTGCCTTTCCAAGTATGGAGGAACAGGGTCTCAACCGTTCTTTGTGGGTCTCTGTCCCGACGACCTATTACGGCATTAAACAGGCGATAGAGGATTCTCCAGCGGCGGGCTCGGGTGAGACCAAGCCCATAAGCGGTGAAGACCAGAACAGCAGGATAAGAGCGAAGATTGAGGTAGCTCGTTATCCCACCGCCGATTTTTTCCGCCTGATCGTAAAGAGTTTGAATAATGTCGAGGAGGAGGGGGAATTCCTTGTCGTCTCCCCACCGACCGAGAACGCCAGCCATCGCCGCCAGCGCCTCGAAAGCTGCTTGGTATCTGCTTACACGCGAGCGAAATTCCGCCTGGCTCCACTGCCCGTGCGGGTTGAATTCGGGCGCTTCAAGTTCCTTTAGAACAATGTCTAATTCTTGAGAGAAAGCTTCATCAAGCTGGACGCGATATTCGGGTTTAGCCAAAAAGCGTTTCGTGCTGGCTACGAGTAGCTCAACGCCGCGCGGGTTTTTGCGATGAGTTTGCTCGATAGTCTGAACCCGGTCTCTAAGACTGGTGAAGAACGTATCGGCGCTTTCGATGGTGATGACCTTGCCTCGGCGATGATTAATGAGTTCTTCGGCTCCGCTCTCTACTTCACCCCGCGCCGCCCAAAATGTGGGGTAGCGCCGATTAGGTGCCCGTAGAAAAGCCGCTCGCAACGCATCATCCCACTGGCCTGACCAGCCACAGATGAGTATTCCATACTCGTCAAGGATGCGATCCAGTAAGGCGTCGTATTTGGCGGGGTACTTACCAAGTTCCTTATCCGTGTTTCGTATGCGAGCGTCTTTGTAATCGCCGTGAAGCTTGAGAATGTAGCACTGCGTATGAGTGACAGGCTCTGCGCCCGCGAGAGCATCCGGAGAGGCGACTATCGTCGGCTCAACGCCGCGTTCGCGCAGAGCGTTTTCCAGCAGACGGTCGAAATTTGTATTCACGAGCACGCGGACATACCCGTCCTTAACCAGATCAGCGATTGCGTAATGTCCGGCCGTTGGGGTCTTCTTTCCCTCTCGTCTCTCCTCTTCGGTGGGCTCGATATAACTATGTAAGATCGAACGGCGCTCGTGGGGAGTGGAGGCTATCTGATCAAGGAGGTGCGAGTAATTCGGCTCTTTTCCTGTCGTATCTCTGTACCAGGTGGCCCAATCGTTTTGATCCTGTTCGCCGCGAGCCAGCCCTATGCGCCGGACGAGGTCTAAGGTAATCTCCCAGCCAGTTGGAATCTCGGCCGCTCGCGAAAGACCAGAGCCAACCAAAAGCGCGAACACTCCTTTGTTCTCGTAAATTGAGAACGCGAGTTGGGTGAGGGTGTCATTGGCCAACAGCGTCAAGGAATGTGGTCCCCGTTTCTAAGGCGTGAATCGACATCCCGCACGAGGTGGGAGGAAACCAATTCACGGGACTTGACATCCTTCATAACTGGGTCGAAATCTCGTCGCTTCCATGCGTTCAAATCAAAATATCTGCTTTCGTATTGCGGGTGTAAACTTTATCGTGGCTATATGCAACGAAGAGGCGCGGCTTTTGCAGCCTTGCGCTCCCCAGACCGCGCAGGCTCATCCCTTTTCCCGAGTAATCCTCCAAATTTCGTCCATCTGCGGGAGAGCTTGTCGCATTACCCCTAGTGCATTGTCAGAAAAATAGGGGAACTTGGTCTTCCCAAATTCAAAAACATGACAATAGTCGGTATTCTGGTCGAGCCGCAGATGTCGTCTGAGTGCTGCAGCTTTGGGCTCGCTTAGGCCCAACGATTTAGCTAGATCTCTTCGACTTAGGTGATATTTCTTTCTTAGGTCTAGCTCCCGTACAGCTGCTGCCTCTTCGGGGTTGTCTGCTGCTACGAATCTAACGGGCGCACCCTGTCGCTTCGTGAAATGGACTTTTACCTCGATTCCTTCACCTTCGATGCTAGTTCCTAAAGAGGTAAGCCTTGGAAATACGGCTCCGAATGCGTTCCCTACGCGAATTGCATTTTCAATTCTATCAATGTCCTTCTCGGAAACGGCCACCTCCTCCACGACGTGTGCTTCCATCGCAAGCAGGGCGCGTATCCTGCCTCGTGCCTCGTCACGTGCTCTGCGCCTTGGGGTGAGAAGTTCGTTGATTTGGGTGAATTCCCGGTCCAAAAGCACGTCAATATTTGCCGGTGGTGTCGTAGAGACCGGCAAAACCCTCAAAGGCAAATGATAGGCCAAGGCATCATCAAAGGAGCCCTTGAGTATTTCGTCGACAACTGTGACTAAGGCTCGGCAGTGCATATAGAGAAGTTGCTCGCTGACGACGAGAAGCCAGTGCTGCTCTGCATCTCGAAGAGCATCGATGGCCCTCATAGCTCCGGCTTGCTCATCGGCAACCCCGCAATTCGCCTGTGCAAGGTTGAGGCATTTTGCGAATCCAAACGATGTAGACGTTTGTTTGTCGAAGATTTTGACCTGTTTTTGCACCAACGCCGCCTTGAGTAACATCTCACAAGCATGTTGAAGGTGAAGAAGAACCGTGGTTGTCCGCCCATCTTCCTCGTAGGAGTTGAATGCGGAGAGGCCTCGTCTTAGCGAGCCAAGCGCCTTCGCTTTCAATGAGCGGGCATCTCGTACGAGCTTCATGATCGGAAGCGCCTTTGTTGACTTCGGCTTCGCCGCTCGCGATGAAGCCCGAATCAGCTCAACCTTAGCGGAAAAAACGAATCGAGGAGGGACAACACGGGAAAAATTTGAACAAAAATGTGCCGATGGCGACAGTATGTACCTTCTGCAGAGCAGAAATATCTCGTGTGTACTGGTTGGCTTTTTTGTTGTCAAATTAAAGTATGCCCGAACCTGATGTAAGGCATAGAGCACGTATCGCGTCATAATAGATTGTATTGGAATTATCTGACGGTATTCTCATGAGGGTGCCGTCACTCACGCTGTGCGAGTGATAGGACGATGGCGTTTGATCTGCCTTATTTTCAATTATAACATAAAGGACGTTATGTAATATAGACGCAGAAAGTAGGAGAGCTGGTCTTTGGTTGTAGTAATAAACGTTATTACGATTGCATAAGCGCGGATTACGTCTTAATGTTGGCGCACAAGGAAAGCACCTTCAATGTCCAATACGACACGCTTCAGCGTCAGCCTGAATAACGACAAGGGCGCCGCCTTGAGGGCTTTGGTCGAAAGTGGTGTTTATCCGTCCCTGAGCTCTGCATTCGATTCCGCCGTGGACCATCTGCTTGAGTTGGAGCGCCAGCGCAAAGCCTGGTGGGAGGAAATCGCCCGGCGTTGCGACGAAGCTGAGGCTCACCCGGAACGGCTACTCAGTCTTGAGGAGTTCGTCCGGGGGCTGGAGGAACAGATTGAACAGGATGAAGCTGGTATGCCAGCGTGAAATCCCGTCGTTTCCAGCTTACCCCCGAGGCGCAACAGGATATTCGGGAGGCGTGGCGTCTTGTTCGCAGGCGTGATGGAAAAGAAAGGGCCGACGCGCTCAAAAACCGCATCCTTGGATTCATCGTCAGCCTGAACGAACTTGCAGAGATCGGTACCCGTCACGAAGAATTTCGACCCGGCTTTCGTAGCAGCGGGGTTCCCGGCCTCAGAACCGTGTCCGTTTTTTTCGTCGTTTCCAGTGACATGGTGACTGTCGTTGGGGTCAGTTATCTGGATCGGAACGTCCTGGACAGGTTGGAAGAACGAGAGTCTTATGAGGCTTGGTTCAACCGCGAGGCAAACAGGGCTATTGCCAAGGCTGATGCTGGCGGGCCATTTGTGCCCCATGACGAGGTCATGGCGCGCTCCAAGTCACGGATCAAGGCTGACAGGAAGGGATGAGCTACGAGATTACCCCTCCCGGCGCTTTTCCCGTTTTGGAACATGAGGGCGGTCCCGCCCTCGCCCGTGCCGAAGAATTCTTCTTCGCCCACATCGAGAACCCGAACACACGCGCCGCTTACCAGCGGGCCGTCAAGGTCTTCTTCCTGTGGATCCGCAAACGGGGCTTGGAGCACTTTTCACAGGTGACGCCAGTGGTCGTCTCTCAATGGGTGCAGGAGATGAAGGCCTCCGATCTGGAAACCGCTACCATCAAGCAGCGGCTCGCCGCTGTGAAGGGCTTTCTCGACTACCTCGCCACCGGCGGCGTCATCCCCACCAACCCGGCCATCAGCGTCCGTGGCCCCAAATACAGCGCCACACGCGGCAAGACGCCGGTTCTCACCGGCTCCCAGGCCGCGCAGCTCCTGAACGCCATCGATGTCACCACCACGGCCGGGCTCCGCGACCGGGCGCTCATTGCGCTCATGACCTACACCTTCGCCCGCATCGGTGCGGTCACCCACATGACGGTGGGCGATCTTTTCCATGAGCGGAACCGCCTCTGGGTTCGCCTGCACGAAAAGGGCGGCAAGCGGCATGAAATGCCCTGCCATCACACCCTTGAGGAATACCGTAAGCGGCGTTCTGACCTCACCTTCCATTTTGCACGAACGGCTGCGAGTGTGACGGTTCATTGAGGGATCGTCTTATGTCTAATCCTGGTCGTAGTCCTATCACGGAGCTTGCGTCGTGCGCGCGGGCCGACACGTTCCAGCGCATTGAGGTGATCACCGGCGTTGCCCGGCGACGGTCGTGGCCGTCCGATGTGAAGGCGGCGATCGTGCAGGAAACGCTTGAGGACGGGGTCGGCGTTTCCGAGGTTGCGCGCCGACACGGCGTGGCTGCGAGCCAGCTTTTCAAATGGCGCCGTGAAGCGGGGCTGAGATCGCGACCGCCCAAACCAGAGCCGGTGACGTTTGCCCCTTTGCTGATCGAGAAAAAGGATGCGCCTCAGCCTGAGCATAAAGAAGAGGCACCGCCATCCGGGCTGATCGAACTCGAACTCGCAGGGGGACGGGCGCGGATCCCGGTGACGGCCGGCCGCGAGGTTATCCTGGCAATTATCGACGGGCTTTCGATGAGGCGGCGGTGATTTTCGGCGCCATTCCACCTCGGATTTACATCGCGACGCGGCCTGTCGATTTCAGGAAAGGCATGGATGGGCTTGCGGCCACGGTTCAGGAGGTCTTGAAGCTCGATCCGTTTTGCGGCGCTGCCTTCATCTTCCGCTCCAAGCGGGCGGACCGGATCAAGATTTTGATCTGGGATGGCTCGGGGCTGATCCTGATCTACAAGCGGCTCGAGGATGCGAAGTTCCGCTGGCCAAGGATCGAGGACGGGGTCATGCGTCTGTCGCCTGCGCAAGCGTCCGCCTTGTTCGAGGGCTTGGACTGGGCCCGGGTCCGTGCGGTTCGAAGGGCGCGTCCTCAGGCGGTGCAATAAGCCTGATATCTCTCTGTTTTTGCGTGATTGTGATTGCAAATCATGGTGCTGTTCGCGTCATGATTGCAGCTACGGATCAGCTCCCTGACGATATCGGCGTCCTGAAAGCTCTGGTGGCGCACTGGGCGGAACAAGCGTCGGCGAAAGACGCAGCGCTCGCCGAAAAGGACGCCGAACTGGCCCGCGTTCAGGGCGCCAATGCGAGATTGTGGGAGACGCTGCGCCAGCTGCGTCGCGCGCAGTTCGGCCGCAAATCGGAGAAGCTCGATCCCGATCAGTTGAGCCTCGCCATGGAGGAGACCGAGCAGGCGATCGCCGAAACGGGTGCCACGGATGAGACCTCGAACGCGACGCTGAAAGCGTCGCGCAAAGGACCCCGCTCTGTCAATCGCGGGGCGCTGCCCTCCCATCTGCCGCGGGAGGAGATCGTCATCGAACCGGAAAGCACAGCTTGTCCGTGTTGTGGCGGTGCCATGCATGTCATGGGCGAGGATCGCTCGGAGCGGCTGGACGTGATCCCGGCCCAGTTCAAAGTGATCGTGACGCGCCGGCCGAAATATGCCTGCCGGGCCTGCGAAGGCGCTGTGGTTCAGGCTCGGGCGCCAACGCGTCTGATCGAGGCCGGCATCCCGACCGAGGCACTGGTCGCTCACGTTCTGACCGCGAAATATGCCGATCACTGTCCGCTGTATCGGCAGGCGCAAATCTATCGCCGCCAGGGCGTCGATCTCGATCGCTCCACGCTCGCTGACTGGGTCGGCAAAGCGGCGGCGCTTCTGGCGCCGCTTCAGACGCGCCTGTTCGAGATCCTGAAAACCTCGCCGAAACTGTTCGCCGACGAGACGCGCTGCCCCGTCCTGGATCCGGGACGAAAGCGCGTGAAGCTCGGCCAGCTCTGGGCTTACGCCCGCGACGACAGGCCCTGGGGCGGCTCCGATCCGCCCGCCGTTGTCTACTGCTATGCGCCAGGCCGCGGATCGGAGCATGTGAAAAGCCATCTCGCAGGCTTCAGCGGGATCCTGCAGGTCGATGGCTATAGCGCCTACAAGGACCTCGCGAGCAACCGGCCAGCGTCGGCACCGCTCATCCTGTCCTTCTGCTGGACGCACCTGAGGAGGCGGTTCTATGAAATCGCTGTGGGCGGCAACGCGCCGCTCGCCGACGCCGCGCTCGCGCAGATCGCAGCGCTTTACAAAATCGAGGAAACCATCCGTGGCCAGAGCGCCGAAGCGCGCCGCAAGGTCCGACAGGCCAAGAGCATGCCGCTACTCGATCGTTTCAAGTCCTGGTTTGAAAAGACCCTCTCCCTCGTTCCCGGCGGCTCCAAAATGGCCAAGGCCATCCGCTATGCTCTCCACCATTGGGACGGCCTCATCCTGTTCGCGAACGACGGGCGCATCGAGATGGACACCAACACCGTCGAGCGTTCCATCAGGCCCTTGGCTCTGAACAGGAAAAACGCACTCTTCGCCGGCCACGACCGCGGAGCAGAGCATTGGGGAATCGTCGCTTCGCTCATTGAAACGGCCAAACTCAATGGCGTCGATCCACAGGCCTGGCTCGCCAGCATTCTCTCACGCCTCGTCAATGGCTGGCCGATGCGCAAAATCGATGAACTCATGCCCTGGGCCTTTGCCGTTCACCAAAAGGCTGCTCCCGTGGTCTGAGAACACCGCTTACGGAATACCTCCGCGACTACCTTGAAAAAACCGGGCTGGACGGTCAGTCGGCACGGCCGCTGTTTCCTTCCCTGTCGCGTTCCCGTGAACTCACCAATCGCCCGCTGCATCGGGTGGAAGCCTGGGCGATGGTACGGCGCCGCGCCCAAGCCGCAGGGCTTAAAACGGCCGTGGTGAACCACACCTTCCGCGCCACCGGCATCACCAGCTACCTCGAAAACGGCGGCGTCCTTGAGCGCGCGCGGGCGATGGCCAACCACTCGTCTACCCGCACCACCCAGCTCTATGACCGGCGCAATGACCGCGCGACTCTGGATGATGTGGAGCTCATTCGACTTTCTTGATTATTTCTGCGAAGTATAGCCGTATCCTGGTCAGCCAGCCCGAGCTTGTTCAGGTTGGGAGAATAGTGAGCCAGACTGGTTCAAGACTTTAATAACCTGATCAACGACTTCGACACTACCAAGATTTTCGATGGAACTGGGCGGCAGGGGCGATCCTCCTTCACAGGCCGTGAGAAACGCTTCGAAAATATCGACTGGCAAGAATTTCCCAACACTGCGTGCCAGCTCTGTCGACTGCTCACGGGCTGCGATTAATACGGCGAGCAGAATGGCACGCCTGTCAGGGTACGAGGCCAGCGCTGCAGCACATTCAAGAATATGGGCATTGCTTCCTCGCATACCCAAGACGAACACCATCGGTACCACCCTTGAGGGATGCGCCAGCTTAAGAAAGTGCGGGTTAATGCGATCGGCATCCTGTTCTTTGAGACGGTCTACGGCCCCAACAACAGCCCACGCTGCCTGCGCACATCGGGAAATTTTGCCTCGATCAGCTAGTGCCAGGTTAAAAACTCGCTGGAAGGCCGATTCAGAGCCTTTTTCAGCCAACGTTGCGAGAATGTTCTCCCGCACCTTAGGATCCTGCGTGTTGCTTTGCAGGTTCCAAAGGGTTTCGGTGTATTCGTCGGGAAGGGACGACAGGTCACAAAGTGTCTGGGTGGCTATTCGTGCAATCGGGTAGTCGGCAAATTCAAAGTAAGAAGCCGTATGTTCTGCCCAGTCGTCATGCGCCAGATCAATCAGCGTTTTCAGATATGAAGGTTCGGGATTCTGGTTCAGCAGATTCACCAGGTCCCTTCGAACATAACCGCTGGGGTCTTTGCCCAGAGCCAGCAGCTCCGGCGGCAACGGACCTGTGGTCCGCTTGGCAAGCGCCGAAAGCGCCACGCAGCGCACTTCCGCATATCGGTGCTGTAGCGCATTCCGAACGCGCTGCCATAAACCTTGAGAAACCGCAATATCAGCCGATTGCTTGGCAATATCGCGGCTGTCGGATTGATTTAACACATCGAGGTAGGAGGCAACATCTTTTCTAGCTCCCGCAAGTCCTTGCGCGATACGCAACCGCAATCGATCATTAGATCCAGGGTCAACGGTGCTGAGAAGGTCGATGGCTTCTTCGTCCACCAGCACTTCATCCGAGGCACTTACGAAATTTACAGCGGCGTGCACGCTCTTCGGGAACACTTTGAGGATGTTCGAGAGCAAGCTCTTGGCCGCCTCGTCGTTATCGAACTGTCCCCATTTGCAATCCAAGGTCAACTCAAGCAGCCGACGGATATCCCCGCGCGAAAGTAAATCGGCCGCTAGGCCGGATGCGCGCTGAGACATATGCCGTGCAAAACACCCAACCGCCGAGGCGCGAATCAACGGGCTTTGATGCCCCTCTAAAACGCGCGTGAGAAGACGATCTTCAAGAAACGGACGCCACCGCTGTTCAGCCACATGCCAGAAATTGTCTTCGTATGGGCTTCCCCAGGCTAGGCTACATAGCGCAGCAAGCTCGTCGTCGGAGACCGAAGTTTGACCCGCGACGCGGATCCAATCGTTCAATAAGTCAGTGACCTGTTGATGGTCGCGCAGGGCAGTCCATCCTCGCACGCGCCGCATTTCCTGAACGTAAGTTTCAAGCATAACTCCAGCGGCGTAACCTTCGTCCTCATTCAACATGTAGTCCGCATAATCGCCATTGAACTCGCCATCGGCGGCTGCGATTGCGGTGGCCAACTCGGAAGTACTGCGGGGTTCGTTCAGTATTTGTATTGCCTGACTCGCAACGGCAGCAAACGCGTCAAGATCAGCAGCAGCCTCCTTGGCAATCATATTGACACTGCCATGAAAGCCGGAACGAGCAAGCCTCGTAGCGGCCACCAAAAAATCCTTTGTGATATCTGGGGCTAGGCGTCTTAACAATGGCGGCCAATCTGATGAGTAATCGTGAGGACCTATCGGCATAACCTGGCGCACGAAAATGCCTGCAATTCGAGCGATGTCAGGGTCACTCTGCATTCGTTGATACCAGGCTTCATCTCGAACGGGCGCGGCCCACTCATCATCAAACAGGTGGCGCTGAAGGTCACGCTCAAACAGCCAACGCGAAAACTCGGCGGTCGCTGAACTTTCGGAACCAACATCTGCGGCAAGTTGTAGGTCCTCCTCAAAATGGGGGCTTTCGGTTGTAAGGCGTTTGCGAAACCAAGTATCGAGGGCGATTTGAGACGCAGGTGTTACCTGGATTGTAAACGCCTTTTGCCGCCTTACCGCCTGAATGAGCCGGGCGGCTGGTTCGTAACCCCACTCTGTCGAGTGATCCAGGGCTAGTAGTTCATCCACCAAATAGCCAAGCACACGTCTGGTAAGCTGTTTTTTCTCACCAATGGCGGTTTCCAGCCCGGCCTCAACCCGCGGGTGATAATAGCTGACGATGGAATCCACCTGACGGAGATTCCTGCCTGCTACCAGAAAGTTGATAAAGGGCTCTAATCCATCCTCAAAATCCCTGTCTCGCTGCGCAAGTCTAGTTTCTATGGCGGGAAGAGTTGAGGCACGGGACACTTTCGAGCAGGCCTTAAGAAGCCCCCATACGACGGCCGCGCTACCCCAGGCATCCCGGTTTCTAACCTGACTGACCACGGTCGCCTCAATCGAATCCCGGTGAGCAGCCTCCAGGCACTGCCGGATAAACTCAGGATCGTTTATTTCTGGTTCTCGTGTATCGATCAGACCATCGAAGAATTTCTGAATTTCAAGTGGAGTAGCAAGTTCCCCTAAAACGTGATCTCGGCTCTGTACAGCTAACCTCTGGAGTTGGGGTGGCAGCGCTCGTACACGGTTATCAAACAACTGGTGGCGTTGCCGAAGGCCGTAGTGTTCGGACTCAAGCTCTGCGAACCACCTGTTCAAGAGCTTGCGTGTGTGGGCTTCGCCTAAAACATCTGAACGGCTAGTGATGATAAAGAGCCGGTTAGGCTTGGAAGTCTTGAGAAACTCGGGCAGTTCGTCATTCCAAGGTTCGGAAGAGGGCTCGAACCGATAGCGCCCCCAGGGATCCTCAATCATGAACACTACCGGGCCATTAGGCGCGTTCCTGACTTGTGCGGGACCTTGCGTAACCCTGATCACCGAAAGGCCTGGTATTGCTTCGCGCAGTTCGCTCATGAGGACTTCGGCGGCTGTAGTCTTACCGGTGCCCGAATGCCCCACAATAATGATGGCGTGCCGCTCCTCAAGCTGCTGTTTGAACTGTGCCCAATTGGTTGGCTTTACGAAGCTTTCCGCTTCGGCGGAGCTGGCGATCATACCATCATGGGCTTTGATCGTTAATTCAAGATCCGTCCGTGCCCAAATACCATTGAAATCGCCGCGCATGCGTCTTAGCGCTTCGTGTTGGAGGGCTCTGACGCAATCCTCATACCGCGAATGCGGCACCTTGAAGCTGTCTTCCAATAATTCCCGCAAACGCCTGGGAATCTTGAACTCCAAGTCCTCGCCAGCAAGAACTGCTAGGCGACCGGCAGCGTCGGGGACAGCTGATCTAAGAGATGAGGGCAAATCTGCAGGCGGGGGCCAAGCTCCGAAAACTTGCACCCCGAGTTTCCGCGCCTTGCCGGAAAGAGCCGCGCTTGTAACCAGAACATATTTGGTGCTGGGATCATCTTTCAGCCGCGACGCGGCGGGAAGACGCTCGCTGCCATGCGTGAGGAGGGATTTTAGGCCCTGGACGTTCCAAGTATCGGTACTGCGCAGTTTCGCCTGAATAATGAGGCGATAGCTCTCATAATTAGCCCGAGCAGCCATCGGGCCTTGTTCAGTATCATCTAGGTCTGCCTCAAGATCCTCCTGACTCGTTGGTTCCAGAATCACCTCATTTGCGGCCTTCTTGGCGAGCAGAAGGTCCAGTGCCGCCCAAACCGAGACATTGACCTGATACCAAAAGCCATTCAGGGCCTGGGTGCCCGGCGCTGTTGTCTCGGAGGTAGTCGCATCGGTTGTCATGATAGAAGTTCTTGATTGGATGTGTTTTCCGCAGCGTGCCTTCACTCGTGGGAGGACATTGCCACGGTTGAGGCGGGGGCGATAGCGGTGAGAATATTTTTTCTTGTGCCTGTAAGAGGGTATGTCGTTAATGGCTGAGCTGGCGCCTCAAGTTCTCATCGAATTTAGTATCATAAAGTCAAAGTGACTACGGCGACATCTGCGCGCAAGCAAGAGCTGCTATCCTCTTGCAAGGAGCTACACTTGGGTCGCCGCATGGCTGGAAACGATTCATCGGGGCTTTGGCGCTTCTTCACGCGCGGGCCGGGCCTTTTTTATACGTGGCCGTTCTTTCCCCTGTTCAAGTATTTGCCCATTCTGTTCGGGTCGCACCCTTCCTCCGGCCCCGGCAGGGCTGTCTCCCGGCAGCCCAAGCCCGATCATCCTTCCCTTGCCCCAAAACGCGGCTTTCTCCGTCGCCTTCTCCGGGTGTCCAGGGGAGCGTGGCGTGCCATGCGGCCCACAAAGGCGCCGCAGCCTGCAAAACCTCAGCCGGTGGCACCGGCGCCAAAGCCCGCGCCCGCCATGCGGAACGCCCCAGCTATCCAGCCTGCCGAGCCAAAGCCGCAGGAATGGAAGCGGGCCGAACCTGTACCGGTGCCGCGTGTCGAGGCCAGGGTGTTCATTCCGACGCCGGAGCCGGACTTTCCGCAACCGTCACCCGGGCCGGAGCGCTCCCGCCGACGCACGCGATCGCGCAGCCGGTGATGGGGATATTGCCCACGTGTGACGCATAATTTGTCACTTTAGCTGTGGGGCAGCAGGTCCGTCATGACCGGTGTACACATGCTCAGGCTGCTCGAAGCTCAAAATACGGCTTAGATGCTTGGTTCTTCGTCATGTTTGGTGTTCTGGGATAGAGCTCCGGTAATAATTTTCTCCTCTATCTCTACGGCTTCCTCGCCTTCCGCAATTCTACCGGCTAAGCCAGGATACTGACTTGTGTCGACACGACGTCCAACTATCAAGAGATTACCCTGCGATGTTCGAAAAACAGCCGGACATGCACTGGTCTCTCCCATGCATCGGAGCGACGCAGGAGTTAGTTCGACAATTCCTACAGAAACGGGCGATTTCAGCGCAGAAGAATCAGAATTTGAGGCCACCATTGAAACCCTTTCACTACATCATCATAGTAACGTATGTGCTCCGTTGACAAGTTGTTCTGTTAATTATTTAGGTATGTTCTGCTCAAACGAACGCAGGCGCGACGACTCGTGAGGCCATGTCGGGGTTGAAGCTGGAACGGGTGGGCAACACAGCGCATGGAACCCTAATCAGCCCGGCAATCTGCTGTCTTCCATGACCAACGCATCGCCGAACGCGGCTTCGGAGATCACCCGCCGCCCTTCCTCGGACAATTCCGCCCATCCGGCGGGACGGGCTTCCCAGAACGCCGCAAGCTCCGGATCCCGCGCCTTTATGCCGCCGTCGCTACTCTCTGATGCTGAGGTCGCACCCGGAACACGGCGCGGCTCCGCCACGCCGGGCTTCAATGCTACGCCCGGCCCGTGCGTCTCACCCGGCATCAGGAACATGATCCCGGCCTCCTCCAGCGCGCGCTGGACGGCCGCCACGGTCGGCCCGTGGGAAGCTTCGCCTGCCTCAATGCGGATGATGGTGTTGCGATGGACGCCAGCGATCTCGGCGAGCTCGCGCACGGTCAGCAGCAGCGCGGCCCGCGCCATGCGGAACTGGGTGGGCGTGACAGAGACTTTAGTCACTTGAATGTGCCATTGTCATATGATAATAATCCATGAAAGTGACACTAGCACAATCTGTTGGCGGCTGACCATGTCCCTGTGTGTGCAGGAGCTCAAGAGCGTTTGCGCGCTGCTTTCCCGCGCGCGCGTATTTATCGAAGATGCGCTCACCGTTGCCGAGAACGGCAACGATGTCGCTGTGACCGCGAAGGTCAAGACATTGCTGTTCCGGGCCAAGGATGTGCAGGCCGAGATGGACGCCCGGCTTGCCGCTGCCGAGCGGGATGGGCGGCGGGAGGCTTAATGGCGTTTGGGGTCGATAAGAGAAAGTCTCAGTGGGAGCATGTGTAGGCGGCAGCCCCCTCAGAACCGGACTCCGCCGAAACAGATCGCTGTTTCCAAAGCTCCGTTATCGGGAGACATGAAGCCCTGACCCACCCGGCCGACTTAGGACAGATCATCGCGATAGCCGGGTCGAAATCATGACATTGGGATGCTGGTCTTTGCCTGTCGTTACCTTTCGCGTTCCTCTCGATCTTGGAGAGCATCTTTGGCCTCTTCAGATACTCTGAATGGCCATATGCTGTTGCGACAGCCACAAGCGCGTCGGTGAAATGCGGCCAGTTCTCAAGAACGGTGTTTAATGAGCCCGGAATATTCTCTTTGTTGAATCTATTTACCCCGTCTCTCAAAAAAATAAGGCGATCTAGCAGATCGTCAAAGTTAAGCTCGTTAACACGATCGGCCATGTGTGAAGACATACCGCACGCACCAAACAGTTCCATAAATGCACGTGATGTTACGGCCTCACTACTACGCGATTTATTGATCGTTTGACCGGATCTGATGCAGTAAACGGCCTCTCGCGATAGTTTATCCGCCCAATCCGGTAGTGTCTCAGTTTGAAATTTGGCCCGCTTGACGCGGGGGTGGCTTTCCTGCTCCATGTGCCGTATGCTTTACGCTAAGCATGGAGCCGGGATATGGAACAAAAGGCTACTCCCTACACATACTCTGACTGGATGTTGCTCTTCGTCGCCGCCCAAGCGGTGATCGACCTTTACACTCCTAACGCCACCTTTGGGGCTACGGTCGGTCTAGCCATGATCTGCGCGGCTTTTCGATTTCTCCACTACATTGCGGAGAGGCTTGCGCTGTTCACGGTAAAATGGCGCGGCGCGGTCGCAAGAACGATTGTCATGACTTTCGTTCTCTGCGCTGGCATTTGGTTCATCCCTGACATCCTGCAATATATCGTCCACCATTCCGGGAAGTGAGGAAATCCGATGCCTAAAGGACCTAAAGGCGAGAAGCGCCCCGCCGATGTGATTGGCGCTGCCGTCAAGATTGCGAAGATCGCGACAGGCGAAGTCGAAGAAGACGCACCTTCCAAACCTGAAGACGAAGGCAAAGACCCCGCTGCTGTATCCATGGGCAAGCGAGGCGGGAAGGCGCGCGCTCAAGCCATGACGCCAGAGCGGCGCGCGGAGATCGCGAAGAAGGCCGCTGAGAAGCGGTGGGGCAAATAGCAAGCATGCGCTAATCAAAATTTTTATGCTTGCTTGCACGCACAGAATCGGAAATTCTCTGGCCTGCTTTCTCAGGAGAATACGCTGTGTCAAAATCCATCCAAAGCAAGGGCGGTGAAGCTCGGGCGCAGAAGCTGACGTCAGAGGAAAGAACCGCAATCGCATCTATCGCCGCGACGGCACGCTGGGAAAAAAGATCAAGCCTACCATCCGTCGATTTTTCAGGAACCCTGAATCTCGGTAATGTAACGATCCCCTGCGCCATCCTGACGGATGGGACGCGCGTCCTGTCAGAGTTTGGGATAACGAACGCTATTCTGGGGAGCAGAAGCGGCGCATCCAAACGAAAGAAAAAAGCCGCCGAAGAGGCCGGGGCCCATTTGCCCTTATTCATCGCCCCAAGGCATCTTGAGCCCTTTATTCCCAATGACTTAGAGTCAGGGCCCCTTACGCCGATTCAGTACGTCGACGGCAGGTCAGTAGTGATCGGATACGATGCGAGAATCTTGCGCGTAGTTTGCGAAATATGGCTCAAAGCTCGCGCGGCGGGGGCGCTTCAAGAGCAGCAACTCGACAAAGCACAACGTGCCGAAGAGCTAATGAGGGCCCTTGCCGATATCGGCATTGTCGCACTCGTTGATGAAGCCACAGGTTACCAGGAATTTCGAGCCCGCGATGAATTACAGAAAATTCTCGCTGCCTACGTATCCCCTGAACTGATGCCATGGTCGCAGCGCTTCCCGCAAAGCTTCTACGCTGAACTCCACCGTGTGCGAGGATGGAAATATGTCCCCGGCTCGAACAAGCGGAATCATTATATCGGGAAGCTAACTAATGAATTGATTTATAAGCAACTACCAGAAGGCGTTCTCGATGAACTTCGCCGGAAAAACCCTCGCGCCCCAGAAACTGGGAGACGGCGGCAACTGCATTATCGCTTTCTTACCGAAGATATCGGCGATCCTCATTTGCAAAAACAGATTGTCGCCGTAACCACCCTTCTCTCAGTCGCCGACGACTGGGCAGACTTTACTAGGTTATTTTGCAAGAAATTCCCACCGGGCCCCAACGACCTATTTTCTCTTCCACCTCCGGAAGAAGAAAAACATGCTTGACGCTAAGCATAAAAGTTCATATATTGAGGGCATGAACAAACTGCCCCACGAGAAACGCGTCCAAATCCTCTCCATGCTGGTGGAAGGCTCTTCCATGCGGTCGATTTCCCGCGTGGTCGGCGTCTCCATAAACACGGTCGCTAAGCTCCTTGCGGAAGCGGGCGAAGCCTGCCTCGCCTATCACGACGAGAACGTGAAGGGCCTGAACTGCAAGAAAATTCAGTGCGATGAGATCTGGAGCTTCGTCTACGCCAAGGAAAAGAACGTTCCTGAGAAGGCTCCCGACTTCGCTGGCGACGTGTGGACGTGGACCTCGATTTGTGCGGATAGCAAGCTGATCTGCAACTGGTTCGTGGGCGGTCGCGATGCCGACTTCGCCAAGCTGTTCATGGACGATCTGGCTTCGCGCCTTAATGGCCGCATCCAGATGACCACGGACGGCTACAAGGTCTACATGCAAGCGGTCGAAGGCGCGTTCGGGTCTGAGATCGACTACGCGATGCTCGTGAAGATGTACGGCACCGCACCGGAAGCCTTTAAGGGCCGCTACAGCCCAGCAGAATGCACCGGCATCAAGAAGACGGCGAAGATCGGAAACCCGAAGGAGAAGGACATCTCCACGAGCTACGCGGAGCGCCAGAACCTCACGATGCGCATGTCCATGCGCCGCTTCACGCGGCTTACGAACGCCTTCTCAAAGAAATTCGAAAGCCACTGCCACGCTCTGGCGCTCTACTTCGTCTATTACAATTTCGTCCGCATCCATAAGAGCCTGAAGGTTTCGCCCGCGATGGCCGCTGGCTTGACCGAAAAGCTTTGGGGCTGGGATGACGTGATTGCCCTTATCGACGCCGCGAAGTGTGAGCCGAAGAAGCGCGGGCCTTATAAAAAGAAGGCCGCTTAGGTCGGGTGCCCCAAGCGAATTGCCAAGGCGATTTGGGAGACCTGCAAGCTATTGGCCAAAGCATCAATGCCATTAATGCCCTGATCTACAAGCGTTTGAATAAGCTCGTAGGGCATCAGGATGTCTGCGGCGAACCTATTCGCTTGAGACTCCAGCGTGTTGGATAGCCCCTGTGCTCTCAGCAAATAATTATCTTCAACGCGCTGACCAATTCGTTCCCGGTGCAGGACAAAATGGCCAATCTCGTGGGCTGCGGTAAACCGCTGTCGCACGTAAGGCTCATCTCTGTTCACGAAAATCACAAAGCCAGATGGAGACCCGTAGGCTGGCTCACGGACTAACACCCCAGATATGCCGTTACCTAAATTGCTTTCGTAAATCCCCAACCCGAGGTCTGATGCAATTGCATTGACGTCAACAGGAGAAGAACGTAGCCTTGGGCCAATCACAGCCAAAATTTCAGACGGGATGATGCTCATTCTTGGCTCCGCTTTGACTTTGGGTCTTCTGTGAAACGGGGTCCACCGTCTTTAGGTGCCCTTTGCGGTCGGACACTCACGAAAGTTCTTGTCGAGAACTCCTTCTGAACAGCTTCATCGACAAGTTGCGCCAATAGTTCCCTTGCCTGGCCATTTTGGATGTACCTTTGCATGTGTTCGTTGGCGCACTTCTTGCTGGCATCCTTAGCATACCACCGAACCGCACTCAAAACGACACCAAGCCCTATCAAGGCAAAAACCCCAAGCAGGACGGCTGTATAAGTCATATACTGGTTAGATAAGTTGGCGATTGAATCGACAGCTTGCAACGCAAGCGCCGCAACATCGTTTTGATCTGTCGCTTGAGGCAGGGCTAATGAATTTGGTTTCGGCATCGAATCACCCACAAATTTGGATGACTTTAGCCTATCCAACTTAAGCTGGAAGACATTCCACGAGGTGGTTGGGATGGAGTGTCAACCCACCGAAATTTCAAACTGAGACACTACCCCCAATCCAATCTCTCAGCCCAGTATTTTTCGAACTTTATTATCAGCGCTGCGTGCGTCATATTAAGCAGTTCTGCCTCGCAGAGCCACGGCTGCGCAGCCAGCGTTTCCACTAGGAAATCATCGAAGTGTAGTTCTTCCATTCTCACCAGGCGCGATTCCCAATGCCAACTCAACTGTGCGCCATTGTATTCCGGTAGTTGCCAATGAGCCTTGAACGTAAGACTTCCGCTTTCGATTGTCGAAATGATTGCTTGCTCATCCAATTCAAAAGCGTGGCGGCTTCTCAGAGCTACAATGTCTCGTTCGGTCTGCCGCCCTTTCCAATTTTCGAAATCATGAAACAGCCAGATTAGAAATACGCGATTTTGCCGATAAAAAATCTCTCGATCGCTAATTGTAGTCAGATACGTCCTTGACGGTTGAAACTCGAAGGCAAGTCGATGCTCAAGAAAGCACGCTTGCAGGTCAGGATAACGGTGGCCGGTGCCTTCAATTCCGAAAAACGTGGCATTCGGAGTTCCCACCTCGCTGAAGCCGGTCGAACGCTCGCACAGCACCTTCAAAGTGCGGAGCAATCCAGCGTGTAGTTTGCCCTCAGGCTTGCCACCAAACCTAGATGCGCTGATTTCGTCAAGATTGCGGGGCGACCCTGCGCGCCATGCACAATGGCGGCCGCTTTCGATGTAATGAGCAAAATGCGGTATGCCGCCAGAGTTCGAAACGTACAGCGGATCGCGGCAAAGGCCGCAATGATATCTGCTGGCCCCTGACCTGCGTTCTTGTCGCGTCCGGGCGCGAAGATGGGAGATTCCTTTGTCGTCGAGATCGAGGGCTAGCTTGGTCTCGACAAGATTGCCACTAATAGAGTCATAGACGACGGGAATGCCTAGGGGCATCGAATTATAGCCATTTGGAATTGCACAAGAAACAGGTTGAGGTGATTCGTGCCTCTAATGGTGTTACGATGGCAGCTTCTCCCCCAGAGACCCGGAAATGGAAGCCGGTGCCCGCTCTCTGAGCGAGTTCCAGGGATCGCGACCGAAATTAGCCCAAGAATTTTGCGGAAGAGCGAAAGCCGCGTTCCGTGCCATGGGCCGACGCAGGCAGGAACGCCAGCTTACCCACAACTTGAGGCATTTTCGGAAATTGGTTCAATGACCGCAATCGGCCCTTTGGACGCATCCCCCCGGCAAAGGGCAGGTTTTCGGAGCCGTCCGTCACGGGCCGCCTACACCCCGCGCCCAGCGGGGCGGCCCGTGACGGCCTCCGCCTCGCCTGCCTCGGCCGGGGCAGGTTTTTGGTGGGTTCGGGCGGCGGGTTGTCCTTCATCTGACACAGCATTTGCCCCATGACGCTGCCGCCCGAGGCGGCAACGGCACATCCGGAGGGATTCACCGGCAAAGGCACGGATGCCAGACTGGCGCATGGCCGCGCCCCATCCCGCCACGCAGGAACTCCGCAAAATTGCGGGCGAGCGGTTCTTCCGGGTGTTCGACGACTGGCTTGAACTCGCCCTCGCGGCCTATGCCCGCGAGGAAGACCGCTACATGGAGGTGATCCGCCGCTACGGCCCGCGCGAAGCGGGCAAGGAGCACCCCGCCGACCACTTCGCCCATGCGCTCGGCGCCATCCAGCTGGAAATGCACAAGGACAACCAGACCGGCACGCTCCGCGACCATCTCGGCGAGATCTACGAGGCCGAAGGCGGCAGTGAGCGCGCCATGTCGCAGTATTTCTCGCCCATGCCGCTCTGCCGGATGATGGCGTTCATGCTCATCGATGACAGCACACCCGAACGGGCCTCCATCGCCGACCCCGCCTGCGGCAGCGGGCGGATGCTCATGGCCTGCATTCCGCTTCGGCCCCAGGGGTATTTTTTCGGGGTGGACCTCGACCGCACCTGCGCCAAGATGGCGGCGCTCAACCTGCTCTGGCGCAATGTGGATTCCACCATCATCTGGGGCGATACGCTGCGCCTCAAGGGGCGCGGCGGCTGGGCCACGGCCTCCACCATCCTCGGCGGCCAGCTCCGCTGGCTCCCCGAGCCGGAAGCGCAGAAGCTTCTGGAGGATTCCGTGCGGAAGATGCAGCCGCAACCCGGCCCCGAGCCCGCGCCCGCTATCGTTCTCGCCCGTGAGGGCAAGCGCGGGCAGTTTGAGATGGATATCTGAGGGGGTCACTTCCTGCCGCGCATGAATACCGTTGTCGCGGGCGATTGTTCGGGCAGGAAGAGGGGTTGAAAGCTACGGGCGGCACACTTCTATGGTGCCTGCGGCGTCATTGTAGTACACCAGCCCCTTATGGGCGGCGTCGCAGGTTGGCGTTCCTGCTCCCGTAAGCTGCATGGCGTTGCCACTGACCGTTCCCGAGACGGCTACATTCCCTGAAACATCCATCGGCGCGGAAACGCTCACGCCGGTGTTCTGGTTGGCAATCACGCTTGCCGTGCCGCTGGTGATGCGGTCGGTGCTGCCGGTGGCAATGCCGGTCAGTCCGCTGCCGTCTCCCACGAAGCGGGTTGCGGAAACTGTTCCTGCCACGGTTACGCTGCCGCCGAAGCCGATGACACCGGTAGTGGCAATACTGCCAGAAATGATGTTACCTATATTAAGCCAGTTGGAGGTTGTGTTGCTTGGCGCATTGACATTGAACCCCAATAGGATATTGGCATTGCCGGTCGTAAGGTTAGAACCAGCGCTATTGCCAATAGCTATGTTGTCGTTTCCGGTAGACGTAAGAAGAGAGTAAATTCCAATCCCAACGTTTGTATTACCATGAATATTTCCGTTTAGAGCAGCTGAACCTATGGCGATGTTACCAGAACCATCGACGTTACTACCTAGTGCACCACCCCCAAACGCGGCATTGTTCGAGCCAGTTGTGTTTGCCTTGAGTGCATTTCGTCCGAAGGCATCGTTCAGCGTGCCAGTGGTATTCGCTGCAAGCGCCTGCGAGCCGACCGCAGTATTGTTATTTGCCAGGTTCTTGTTGAGCGCATCAGCGCCTACCGCCGTGTTCTCGCTGCCGGAAACATTGGTGTAGTTCGCCCCCGCGCCAAGGCCGGTATTCCAATATCCCGTTGTATTAAGCCCAAGTGCAATATACCCGAACGCCGTGTTCTCGTTTCCGGTTGTATTTGCTGAGAGTGCCCGCTCACTCACCCCGGCATTATGATAGCCGGACGTGTTCAGTACTCCAGCTTGGTGACCCGCATAGAAGTTATCTGTTCCTGTGTTATTTGGCGATTGCTGAACCACGAATGCCGAACCAATTCCTACATCTCCACTGAAATACGCAGTCGTAGCCGAAAGCTGGTTGGTGGTGACGGAAATCCCGGTGGTGACGAGGCGGCCGGAGGAATCCACATAATTCGCCACGCTGCCGTTGGTGGTGAAGCTGATGGTGCTGGTTGCGCTGTTCACCGTGACGGCGGTGGTGCCGCTGGTAATGCGGTCTCCCTGCACCGAAAGATTGGTCAGCCCGCTGCCGTCTCCGACAAAGTGCGTGGCGCTGATGGTGCCGGAGACTTCGAGATTGGCGTTGGGGGCTGTAGTGCCTATGCCGATGGTACCATCTGATTTGATGGTAAGGCGATCGCGTAAGTTATTGCTATCACCGGCAGGAATGGTTTGGAAACGGATCTCGCCTCCTTGCCAACCACCGACATTGCCAGTCCCCACAAAGGTAATTGCGGAAGCTGGCTGACGATTGCTGGCACTGCCAAGTACGCTGACGATACTGCTGGATCCGCCACTGTTACCGCCTAACGAAAGCAGAAGCCCAGTGCTATTGTTCAGACTACCCAAAAGCCCATATGAGCTTATGATACTTCCAAAGGAGCCCGTACCGCTCACAGATAGAGTGGTAGATGGAATAGCCGTTCCAATCCCCACATTTCCATCCGTCCCCACATACAGGCTGGGGTTGGTGGTTTGGCCGCTGGTTGAGACGATGAAACTGCCGGAGACCTGCAGGGTGGCCGTGGGGGTGGTGGTGCCTATGCCGAGACTTCCACTATTCGTAACTTCAGCCAACACATTGCCACTACTATCCTGCCACTGTTGCAGATCAGCGGTGTGTGTCGGATTCTTCGGAAAAACTACTAGCGCGGGCTTATCATCAACTGGAGCTCGAATCAAAACACCAGCATTGAGACTCGTATTCGTAGGATAAGCCAAGAGACTCCATACGCTATCACTGCCCAGTTGGATGTAAGGATTGCCTGCTATTTTCGTATAACCAGGTGAAAACGATATGGAGTTATTAAGGCTACCATTCCATCCAAGCTTTCCTGACGTGGCATTGCCGATGTTCACATACCCCGAGAAATACCCCGTCGTCGCCGAAAGCTGGTTGGTGGTGACGGAAATGCCCGGCGTGATGAGTCGGCCAGAGGAATCCACATACCCCGTCACGACATTGTTGGTGGTGAAGCTGATGGTACTGGTGGCGCCGTTAACTGTGACGGCGGTGGTGCCGCTGGTGATGCGGTCTCCGCTGGCGGCAAGGCCGGTCAGGCCGCTACCATCACCCACAAAGTGCGTGGCGCTGATGGTGCCGGAGACTTCAAGCGCGGTGGTGGGGGTGATGGTTCCGAGGCCAATTTTGCCGCTCGGAAGTATTTCCATTAGAGGCACACCTGACAATTGGAAAGCCAAACTTCCAGTTCCAGCTTTATTAGTTATTGTCCAGTCAGAAATTCCAACTTGGGTAAATCTAATGTTAGAAGATGTTCCATTTGGACTGCTAATGGATAAGCCCGAACTATCAATGGTCGATTCATAAGCTCCATTAGATCGGTAAATCGTTCCCTTGACATGTAAAGTTCCGGATGCTGTCGGAGCCACCCCAATCCCCACATTCCCCGAAAAATATCCAGTCGTCGCCGAAAGCTGGTTGGTGGTGACGGAAATCCCCGTAGTGACGAGGCGGCCGGAGGAATCCAAATAGTTCGCCACGCTGCCGTTGGTGGTGAAGCTGATGGTGTGGGTGGTGCCGTTGACCGTGACGTTGTCGGTGTTGCTGGTAATGCGGTCACTGCTGGTCGCTCCGCCCGTGATGGGGACGCCGTTGATCACAAGGTTTGTGGCGCTGATGGTGCCGGAGACTTCGAGGGCTGTGGTGGGAGTGGCCGTGCCAATGCCGACGTTGCCGGTGCTATTGATAACTAACCAGTCAACGTAATTAGTAAGGAGGCCGAGCTTGTTGGAGCTTATGCGCCGCATACCCACGCCCTGTTGGTCTCGGAAACCGTAACCGGGCAAAAAGATATCGCCGTCATTAGTCCTTATCGGTAGATGCGAAGTGAATTGGGACGTACTACCAACTGTAAGAATATCAGTTCCCGAGTTCCTGATCGAAAAAGTTCCGTCTGCCCAATTGCTCCCGTAGTCGATGTAAGAATTCGCGGGCATTTTGATATTGCCCTCTATACGCAACTTTTCTGCCAGTGCCGTCGTCCCAATCCCCACATTCCCATTCGTCCCCACATACAGACTGGGATTAGTGGTTTGCGCGCTGGTAGAAACAATAAAGCTTCCAGACACCTGCAATGTCGCCGTAGGCGAAGACGTCCCCACTCCCAGCAACCCGCCGCTGGTGAGGTAGGGGGAATAGCTCGGGCAGCCGATGTCGTGTTGATGAGCGGGGTCCGGGGCGCCCATACACAGGCGGTTCGGCATATCGCCAAGCGTTGCAGAAATAAACGGGATTTGACCCCAAGAATCGGCATGCGCGGCACCGCTGGCCAGCACCAGCGCCGCACACATAGCCAGCCCAAATCGGTTCATGGCCGCAGCTTAGTACACAATCGCCCGCAAACACCTCTTTCTGTGAGTTTTTCAAGTAAGGGGGTGTGCTCACGCTGCCAGCCGGACATCGGGCTACCGGACACAGAGCCGCATTTGCGCCACTTCTCCTATCCGGAAAGACGAGGGGGGCTGCAAATGTGGACATCCCCCCAGTGACCGTTTTCGAGCCGCCCGAACCCGCGAGCGCCAGCGGGGCGGCTCGCATTAAACGGCAGCCTGCCACTTCCGGGTGCAGTTTTTTGGTGAGTCCCGAGCTTGGCTGGTTACCGTGCATTTTCGTCCAGCGTCGCAAAACGGTAATCAAGCCGCTCCACGCCTTTATGCAAACGGGCGGTGATCTCGGTTTGCACGCCGATGTCCATCATGCCGTACGGCATTCGTGCGATGTAGATCTCCTGTAGGGGCTGATCCATCAACCGCCACGTGAGCGGCGTCGGGAACGCGCTGCAATGCGCAACGATGCGCCAAAGCTGCGGCCGCGAAACCGCCGCTTCGGCAAGGGCAGGATGGAATTGCACGAGCGATTGCAGCTTGCCGGGCGCTGAGTGCAGGCGTTGCGTGAAGAAGCTCTGCCAATGCCGCTGCCGCTCATCCGGCGTCCGGTAGATGTGGCGTGTGGCAGCCGTGAACTCCTCCAGCGTTGGACTGGCGAGCACCCTGAACGGACGCGGCTCACGGGCCATCCAGTGATGGAGGAGTTGCAGCGATAGCGCCTCGGTCATGGCGTCAACGAAGTCCGTTTTGGGGCGGTAAAGAATGGTGCGGCCCTTGAGGTGACGATGCGAACTCACACGGCACAGCCCCGTCACCGCCCGCGCCCGGATCTGCCGGAACGGTGCTCGGGTTTCTGGGGCAGAAGAGGCCGCGCGGCGGTCATCATCTCCTGCACCAGCCCGGAAACCCCGATGGCGAACCGCCCGGCCTCCAGCGCAGCCGCAAATTCCTGCGCCGCCTCCGAAAGCTTCACCGGCAGCGGCTCATCCCCCAGCGCCCCGGAATAGGTGACCGCAATCTCCCGTGCGCGCAGAACGGCAAGATCGGCCCCATGCAACTCCTGCCGGAGAGAGCACGTCCAGCCGAACGGACGCCCGTCCTCATCCTGCCGCGCGGTCTGGTCGAGCATCGTATGGCTGAGGAGAAGCAGGCTGTCGCGGGTTCGCTTGACGAACACATGGAGGGTAAGCATCCGCCCCGTCCAAGACGCGGGCGGCGCGGTCCTGCCATTCAAGGTCATCCCAGCTTCCGGCAACTGCCGCACCAGCGCCGCCGATAGGGCTGTGGTTTCATCGAGAACCGACCGGCGCAATCGCCCCCGGAACTTCTCCAGCTCCGCCAGTGCCCGCTCGGTGAGATAGCGGGCGGTGCCGTCAGACACCTATCGTTCCACCCCCTCTTCAGCCGAACGGCGACGGCTCCGGCGAACCGTCTCGGCGGGTGCCTGGTCGGGAGCCTGCTCATCAAGCCCATCCGTCCGGCCCGGAATGGGATAGCTCGTGCTGCCGGTCAGCAGCGGGTTCTGGTAGCGGTCCGTCCGAAGCCAGACCGACAGGCCCACACCCGGCGTGCCGTCGCCGGGATTCAACCGCCCCCAGAAATCAGGCCGCTTCGCCCGCTTTTCCGCCTCTTCGGGCGTGTCGGTCGCTTGCGGTTCCTTGAAGCCGTTAGGGAACAGGATGACCTGACGCGGCCCGAGCTCAAGGTTCGGCGCGACCTCAAGCACTTCCCCGGTTGCGGTCTGGTGCTGGTCGGCCAGCCGCTCGATCTGCGCAGAGCGTTGCCGTCAATGGGAAGCCCGTTGATGGATCCCGCAAAATAGGCCCGCCCCCGGGAGTCCCGGTGCGTCCACAGCACGAGCCGGTGCTCATGCTCGCGTCCGGGAACGCCGAGACGACCCGTAAAATCAGGATCCTTCGATCCCATCTCCTTGCCCCGATTGAGACCGGCAATGAAATTGCCGCGTGCTGGCGCTTCGCTCATTGTTTTTGTTCTCCTTTTTGTAAAGGAGACTGCCAAGAGCACGCGTGCGGGGCAACGGATCTGCCTAAGAAAGCGGCTCCCGCGTCACGGAAGCCGCCAGCAAACCTCTAGGAGGCCCGACCGGCTTCCGTCGCCTCCGGAACCTCAATCAAAGCGCCGGTATGGACGTCATAGACGTAGCCGTAAACGGGAATGGCCTTCGGCACGAGGGGATGGCTGCGAATGCGCTTCACGTCCTCGACCACGCTGGCCTTCTGGTCGGAAATCGTGAGCCAGTTGATGTACTTGCCTTCATCCGAGCCGGGACCGTGCCCGTGATCATGCCAGCCGTTCTCGTCGATGGTCGCGGTTTCCAGACTGTCATGCAGGAGCTCCGAAATCACCTCGTTGGTGAACAGCTCCATCCCGCAGTCGCTATGATGTATGACGAACCACTCGCGGGTGCCGAGAAGCTTGTAGGAGATGACAAGCGAGCGGATGGCGTCATCGCTCGCCCGCCCGCCCGCGTTCCGGATGACATGCGCGTCGCCCTCGGCAAGCCCTGCATATTTCGCGGGATCGAGCCGGGCGTCCATGCAGGTCAGGATCGCAAAATGACGGCCCGGAGGCAGCGGCAGGCTGCCTTTGTCACCAAACTCCGCCTGATAGGCGCGATTGGATTCAAGAACTTCATCAACAATCTTGCTCATTGGTCCTCCATGATGCGTGTAAACGCCGCCGACCTTTCCTGTTCCTACTGTCGCGGCAGATGACCGAAGGATAGCCGCATTATTGATAAGTTCTATAGATTATTGGACTTGGCTCCGGGGGGCCGGGGTGGCACATGAGGGGAGCCCTTGCCGCTCCTTGCCACGGGCGTAGCAGGCTCAGGCTTCAGGCTTTCCTTTACCGTGGTTGTCGTTGACCACGATGGAACGGGTGCGACAGCCGGTGTCACGACCGAGGCAGCACTCATCCAAACGGACAGCGCACCGACCGACGCGGCAACGCCGACAAACAGAACCGGGTAGAGCACAAACACCCGCAATGCCTGCAACGACGGCAACCGGGGACGCGGCAAAGCCTCCAACACTCCCCGCAACCCCGAACTCGCGGCCTGCGCGCCCGAGGATATCCCTTGCGACAGCGCGGAAAGATGCGGCTCGGCGGCGTCCAGTGCCGTCCGTCCCCTCGCCGCAAGCTTTCCGGGCTCCAGCCCGGCGGCGACCTTGCCCACCAGCGCCGCTGCCTCGTCAATACGCTCCCCCGCCTTTTCGATGGCACGCGTGTAAGTTCCTCTCTGCAAGGCCACAATGCGCTGCTCCAGCGACGGATGGGTGGCCCAGAGGCCGCCCGCCCACGATGCGCGGAACATCAGGGTCCTGTATTCCTTCTCACGCGGGCTCATCTCGCCGCCGAGTCCCTCGACCTTCCTGAGCGCGTTCTGCATGGCGTCGGGACTGGTGAGCGACGCCCCGATGGCGTCGGCGTAGAATTCCCGCGAGCGGGACAGGCGCCGCGTGAGGAGCTCCGAAGCGATCCCCACCGTAAGGCGACCGAGAGCAGCAAGACCAAGGCCGATAACGAGACCGCCTTCGGCATCACGCGCCCGCTTGTCGGACACGGAGGCCGCGAAATACAGGGCAATCATCAATCCGAAGCCGATGATTTTGAACACCCAGTCGAACATGGACTGGAAGCCCGCCGCCATTTGCATCCGGCTCATGTCGCCGGTGGCGATGTGACCGAGTTCATGGCCAATCACGGCGTCCAGTTCCTTTTCGGTCAGTCTGCCAAGCAGCGGTTGGCCGATGATCACGGCAGCATCGTGGGGACTGGAGCCAACCGCAAAGGCATTGGCGATGGACACGGTTCCAACGGTGGGTAGCGGCATCTGGAGCTTGCGGGCAAGGTCATGGACCCGCTTGGTCAGGGGATCTGACGGGGACAGGTAGATGACCCCGAACATTCTTGCCGCTTTGCCCTTCATGGCGCCGTTCCGGACGGACCCGAAAAAAAGCCCTGCGAGGCCGACCACAAGCGCGACTTGAAGCGCGGTCGACAGGGCGGGGAACGGCTGCGGCGTGCAGTAAAAGCAGGGTTTGACCGGCGGCATGGAGGACAACACGGCATAGAGCGATGCCGCGAACGCGGCCGTGAGCTGAAGCGGAATGGTCCACGCAGGCAGCCACAGCTTGCGGTAATCAAGGGGTTGAGACGAAGTCATTGGACAATCCTCGGAAATGACTCGCGTGCGAAAAGGGCTATGTTACGTTTGGCTCAAATCCATCGGAGGCCCGGCATGTGGTCCCGCGACGCACTGGTTGACCTTGTCGAAAAGCGCCGGAAGGCGAAGGAACAGCTCCCCAACGCCGATGCGGCGGTGCTGGCCTATGCCCGCTGGCAGGGGCTCACGCAGGAAGAGGGCATCGACCGTGACGCCGCAAAGGAAGCCCTCGACCGCATTGTCGACGCCGCCGAACCCGAGGAATGGACGCGGCTCACCGAGCTCGCGGGGCATGTCGACGACAGGCTCCTCAAGGGTGTCATGCATTATGCGCTCTCCCGCGCACTCGAAGACGTGCAGGGCAGGATCCGCAGCCTCGACGATGGGCCGGAACCAGCGCCCGACACTCCGTCCCGCAGGCGCGGCCGAGGCCGCAGCCGCTAGCATCGCTCAGCGGCTCCGCCCACGATGACGCTCCCGCTGCCGTTGCAAATCCCGCGCGGGCTCATGCACATCAAGCGCGCCTGACAGCATCGCCTTGCCACGCGCATCCGTTTTCGCCCAGACGCTCACCCGCATCAGGGCTTCGCCGTTGCCGGGATTGAAATAGCCCCAGTAATCCGGGGCCTGGGCGTGCTCCGGGGTTTTCCGGATGTTGGCGAACAGCAGCACCTCTCCCGGATCGACCGCAAATTCCTTCCCGTCCGACTGCGCCTCTTCAATAAGGGTTTCCGAGGCGGATACCGGACGCAACAGCGCCGCGATCTGCTCCTGCGCGCTCTGGCTTACCCGCCCGGCAAGAAGCGTGTGCCCCTTCTTCGTAGTGTGTGCCCAAAGAGCAATCCGCCGCTCGCTCGCATCATCCGGAAGGGTGAGGCTGCCGCTGAAAGCGGGTCGGGCATCACCCGGCTCCTTGTCCGGATTGAGGAAGGCAAGTAGCCGCCCTTGACGGCGCTGGTCGTTCTCCATTCTGGGTCATCCTATGCCTGTTGGGAAAGACGGATGCGGGGAGGAGACAGCGCCATCTCGTCCGCGAAGTCGCGGTAAGCGTAGCGTTTGTCGAGGAGCACCGGGTCGTGGCCGCGCGCGGTCACGATGATCTTGTCGGCATAAGCGCGGCCCATGAGCTCGTAAGGCTCTGCAAGCGGCTTCTTCTCGCCGCTGAACAGGTGGACCACCGTGCCGAGCTGGGGTGCAAGGAAGCTTGCGGCCTGATTGTCGGGCTGC
This sequence comes from Rhodomicrobium vannielii ATCC 17100, assembly GCF_000166055.1. Lineage (NCBI taxonomy): Bacteria > Pseudomonadati > Pseudomonadota > Alphaproteobacteria > Hyphomicrobiales > Hyphomicrobiaceae > Rhodomicrobium > Rhodomicrobium vannielii. The sequence continues at coordinate 1,558,181 of NC_014664.1, read as the reverse complement.
ATGAAGCTCCGCACCCGGCAGGCGTTGATGAGACCATCCGCGCGCTTGCCGTAGGTATCCCGGAGCTGCCCCAGATATTGCGCAAACAGCCACAGGCGAAGCTTGGCGCCGCGCCCCACGTCGAGAAGACGCAGGATGCTCGCCATGTTGCCGAGCTGGGGGAATTCGTCGAGGAAGAACGTGATCGGAAGCCTGCTCCCGACCGTATGACGCAGCAGGAGATTGGCATGCTGCTGGATGATGAGCCGCACGATCGGGGTGTAGGTGTCGATGTCGTCGCCGCTCAGGCACAGATAGACTGTCGTCCCCGGCTGCTCGCGCAAGGCGAGCGGCGTCCAGTCCGAGCGCGCCATCGCCGCCCGCAAGCGAACCGACCGGGAAAAGATTGAAAGATAGCGGCGCGCCGCGTCGAATACGCCGTCGATGCGGTCGTTGAGGCTTGATTCCACGGCCACCGCATTATCCGCCAGTGCCGGGATGTTGTAATGCTGTGCCAGCGCCTTCAGCCGTGCCATCAGCTTCGGCGTGGGAGAAGCCCAGTAGGCGGCGTCGGCCACACCGTCCGGGAAGTTGACCGGGACGGCAAGCATCTCCATCACGGTCGCCAGATTGCGCCGCTCCGCTGGTTCGGAGAACGCAACCGCGAGCGCGAAGGTAAAAAGGTAATCCCGGCCCCGGTTGTCCCAGAACGGATCCTTGCCGCCCGCGTCAGGCGCGATGATCTGGCTGGCGATGAGCTCGCAGTCCACTGCCGCCTGAATGGGGTCGGCACTGACAAAATCAAACGGGTTATAGGCGTGGGTGTTGCCTGCCGGGTCGGTGGGCGCGAAGCGGTAGACCGGCCCGAAATGTTTCTCGCGGTAGCCCGCCGTCGCCTCCCACAGCTCGCCTTTCACGTCGAGCACGAAGGCGGAGCCCGGATAGGACAGAAGATTCGGGATCACCTGCACCTGGCTCTTGCCGGTTCCGGGCGCCGCGATGGTGATGAGGCTTTCGTCGCCGCCATAGCGGAACGGTTTGCCGTCCGGTGTCCAGCCGATGGTGAGGTCGCCCATATTGGACGCGGTCGTGAACGTCCCGCTCGGCGCCGTGTGCTCGAACCAGCGGCTGCCCTGATTGAGGAAGGTGCCGATTTCAGAACCGGCGGGCGACGTCACGTGCCGGGCACCCGCGACCGTATTGGCTGTCTGCGCCAGAAACTGCTGATAGGGCTTGAGGATGACCCGCAGCACAGCATGCAGCCCCTGATTTGCGTCGCGCTCGTGCTTTTCGCCCTGCCAATGGGGGTCTGCAATGACGGCGCATTGCCCGCCACCATAGGCAAACTCAGCGAGAAAGGCCTCATACTCCCGCCCGCTGATATGCTCACCGGCCCTGAGCGCCGCCATGCCGCGCACAAGCCCCTTCTCCTGATCCGTCAGCGAAATGGACGGCCGCGACACCGTATAGCTCCGGATGATCCGTTCCAGCTTCAGCCGTTTGCCGCGATCGTACCCCCTCTGCGCAGAACCGAGGAAATACGTCAGGATACCGACGCCGCTCGCGCCGATGGGACCGAGGATGTCCTCCTTCGACACCATCGGATGCTCGCCAAGCGCCCCGTCGAAGATCTTCTGGAGCTGCCTGTCGGGGATTGTCGCAAGGATATCCGCCACGGGCGCGGAAATCCGCCCCGCAGGGTCGTTCAACAATGCATCAAGCGAGGACAGGAAAAGAGAGGGCGTCATCGGATCCCGGAAAGTTCGCAACCATTGGTAGCGTCAACTTAACCAATGCGCGCGATGATTCGCATCGGCTTTTCCTTTCCGAAAAGCGGCTATCCTCAAAATTCAGCGGCTGCGGCTCCGCCCGGCATGATGATTACCGCCCCCGCCCGCGATCACGACGCCGCTGCCGCGAAGGTTCAGCCCGTGGCTCCGGTTCGAGCTCTTTTTCCTTGAACATGTCCCTCGTGAGTTGCTCAATAAGCGGCCTGCCCTCGTCCAGCTTCTCCCGCGCCTGCTTCAGTTCTCGCGCCGCATTTTTCACCTGCTCGCGGGAAGCGAGGCCCATGTTGTAGAGAGAATACGTCATATCGGCCTTATCGCCCGCGTCCTTCAGCGCTTCGAACCGCTCGGCGCTCTGATTTGGCTCTTTGGGCTTCGGACCGGGGGGCGGGACCTCTGCGGGCTTGTCGGCGGGCGGCTCCGGCTGGCGCTCTACCGTCTTCGGACGTGACGGCACGAGCGCCTTCTGCATGGCCTGCTGCTGTTTCCGTTCCTCTTCGTGATCGGCAAAGCTGCCTGCAAACCGCTCCTCCAGCCCCTTGAGCCGGATATCCCTCCCAAGATCAGAGAGCTTCATGGTGCCGCTTGCATCGGCCAGCACCAACCCCTGCCCCTTTCGCAACACCGCGAATCCCTCGCTCGCGAGCTGACTATCGAGGTCTGCCCATGAGGAGGCACCCAGTACCAACTGGTGCAGCCGTTCCCGGTGTTTCGACCGCGTTGCCTCATCAAAGCGCGGAAGGTCGCGCTGCTTGAGGCGCCTGTTGCGCTGGCGCTCCGGATTCGCGGGAGCCCGTGACTTTCCGTGAAACCGCTCGGGATCGTTGTGCCGCCCCGGCACATAGTCCATCCCCATGCCCTCGGCCTGGCGGCGCAACGAGCACTCGATGCGGCGGTAGTCGTGGCTGTTCTTCCATGCGCGACCCGTGTCCGGATGGACGCGGTTCGCGACGATATGGACGTGGCGGTGATCGGTATCGCGGTGCGCGACATACAGCATCTGGTGCTCATCAAGGCCCAGATCCTGACAGGTGGTATCAGCCACAATCCGCATGATGTCATCTGTCGGGGCCTCGTCATGGCGCCAGCTGATGACGTAATGGTAGACAGGCGTCTTCACCCGCTTCGACTTCTGCGCCGTGAGCCGCATCAGCGTCGCCGCTTTCTTCGGATCGGTGACGAGCAGGTTCCGCGTCTCCACCCACGCCACGCGTTCGGGCGACGGCTCATCCTTCTTGCCGAACAGGAGGTAGTTCACGACGCCGCGAAAGCTTTTCCCCTGATCCGGCACCTTGCCAATCATCAGAGCGACGCCTCGATGACGGTGATGGCGGCCTTGAGGAGCGCCTCATGCTGGGCCAGCATCGCTTCAATCTCTCGCCGTGTCAGCGGCACCATGCCGGTGTTGGCCTGCCGCGCCAGCTGGTTCACATTGGTGCCGAGCTTCTTCACCTGCATCGCCAACTCGTGAATCTCAACGAGCTTCAGCATCGCGGGAGAAGCCCGCTTCGGTTTTGGCGGCTCCTTCGGCGTGGCGGCGCCCACACCATCGAGGAGGCTCCGCATGTATTCACTCTGGCTTACGCCCGCTCCATCGGACAGTCGCGCAAGCTTCTCCGCCTGGGCATCGGTCAGCTGGACCCGGATACGCCGGTCCACGGGATCGGGTTTCTGGTATCCCCTCGCGGGCATGGTTCGTTAAGCCTCCCCGGCGTTTGAGGGGCAAGCAACTGCGCTTGAGCCACAGGCGAATGCGCGGGCCTTTGAGCCCATTTTTGGGCACAAAGGCATTGCTTGCTCCCTTACACAAACGATACCGACTCCCCGACTCTTCGTACCAGACGCACTGCCCAAAATAACGCCAAGCTTGTCACCAAGGTGCCACGATTGAAAGATCACGGCGGGGGCTGTCTGCCCCCGCACCCCCGAGGATTTGTCGGCCGGTGATGCGAAAGCCTCTGCTTACCCCTGCGGGCATAGATTCAACTGGACTGACGGGGAACTCACTCCCTATCGGCAAAACGACGCAGAACGGTTTCTGGCGCGCCTGCGGATGCCCCAGGGGTTGCCGCAAACGGCCTCACGGTCGCAAACCGCCTTCAACCGCTCGAACGGCAGCAGCAGCACCTCAGACAGCGGCACCCCAAGTCGCCGCGCCGCCTCGGCCAGCACGGCCTCACGCACCGCGTACCGGTTGGCCTCAAACTCGTCCTCATACGCACAAAGACCCGCCTCGATATGCAGCCGCATGCAGCTGCCCTCGGCCATGAAGTAGCTCACCACCGAACCCATCGGCAGCACGAAGATACACTCCCGGTCCCGTCCATCAATCTGGTGTGCGAACAGCATGGCGCCATGCTCCTGCATTCAACAGAACCACGCAACCTTGGTGCCAAGCTAACAAGCAGTCGTGATACGTCCTATCCTGACAGCATGGTCCTGAAACGAAGAAGAAAGCCGGGCACCGTGGTGCCATGCAGGTCTCAGTAAACTAGCGACTCCGCCCCCGGTCTCGGCGGCGGGAACGGGTGGCACCATGCTCCGGTCCCGCCCCTTCGGTCAGCACCAGCGGCTCGGGCGCCTCACCGTTGCGTGACATCGTACGTCTGATGATGTCGAGGGTGGCAAGCTCACCATCGATCGCCATGACCCGCTCCCCGTCGTGGGTGACGTCACGGCGCATGTTGTCCTCCAGGGTCAACGTATCGAGCCTGTCCTGCGCGGTGACGAAAGCGGCGAGCCGCTTACGCAACTCCACGTTGAACGCCGCCTCCCTCGCTTCGGTCTCCGAAAGGCCGAACTTGACGGGATCCCGGCTGACCAGGGATTCTGTGTAGGTGGCACCGAACTCCTCGGTGAGCCCGACGGGGTCGTATCTCGATCCCAGCAGCTGCGGGAACAGCTCTTCCAGCCGGTCGCGCGCCTCGAAAAACTCCGCGCTCGCCCGCGAAATGGCGCGGCGCAACTCTTCGTCGACCTTCGACATCGCTTCCACCTGTGGTAAAGGCCTGCTAAGAATCAGAAATAAAGATTCTTTCTAGAGGACGCAATGAGCGATCACCCGCTCTCCGCAATCTCCGGCCTTCTCACCACCGTCGAAGCGGCGGCGTTCCTGCGCCTCTCACCCCGCACGCTCGAAGACATGCGCGTGACCGGCACCGGCCCGCGCTACTTCAAGCTCGGGCCGGGCAAGCGGTCAAAGGTCGTCTATCGCAAGGAAGACCTGGAAGCGTGGTTCACCCAGTTCGGGTTTAATTCGACGTCGGAGTATGGGCGGAGCTGATCCTGTGTTTCTTCGTGGCTTTCGCCTTAAGCATTATTTGCTTTGAGATAGTCCGATAACGTCTTCCTTACCGTACGGCCACCAGAATGGCTCATACCCATGAATTGCTTTTGAAAGAATAGTTGCGCCTGCAAGCAGGCTGTCTGCTCCAAGCTTCTTCCAAGCTGTTCCCACTTCAAAAATCCGTTCAGATCGAAATTGAAGCCGTTACCGTCACGAAACTTTTCCTCGTGGAAAACGCTATTTTCATCACTCTCGGTCATGTAACTGTCGATAAGCGCCGCAGCGATCTCTTCCAGAGAGGTACCCGCGTCATTCTGTTTTTCCAACAATTTTATCACCGCCTCGGTGATATCCACCAAGGTGGAAGATAATTGCTCTTTCTGTAACACATCGCGCAGCAAGTTGATCAGGACGAAATAGTATAAGAATTTGGTTTGGCGCCTTGACGTAATGCCGCCACGCCCAAATCCCATCTTCCGGCCAGACTCTAGTAAAAGATAGGCAGCATAAAGCTCGCGAGATCCAAACTGGGGACCACTTGGACGCTCCGCGATCATTTTATTGAACACGCTTCCACTTGGGAGAAACGGGGGATTTTTTCCGAAAGCAAGGCCAGGCTCGGCGAGCCAGCCAGCTCCATATACTTTTGTAAGGTCAAGGGCGCTTGCAAAACGCGTAAACTGCCGACTTGTTGGATTTTGTTTTTGGAATGCGCGCTGCGAATCCCAACCGCCGCGCTGTATCTCAAGGAAAAGCTTGTATTGCTCTGAAGCAAGCTCCTTGTGCCAAGTTTTAAATCCTTGATTTATTGCAACAAAATCTTTTTCCCGGACAGCGTTTTGGCTGTTTGTGTAACGGGTAATATCCTGAAGCAACGCCTCTCCGTCGCTACCAACCTTGGCGATTTTTGCAACAACACATCCCTTTTCGGCACGTTCTCGCCATTCGTCGAGCTTGATGTTTTTTCCGCTGCCGCCAGTATCCAACTTGCTGGAAAGCACTTCCCAAATCGAACGCGTCGTCTGGCATCCATTCACCACGTACGGCTCCACCAACTCATAAACCCCAGAACCGGATGGATAGAAATCTGATACAGTTATGGTGATTCCGTTGTTGTAAAGTCCGAACTTTTCTGGCGCCTCGCGCAGGGTTCCCTGCATCCCTTTATTGACTTTTACTCGCCCTCCAAGAAACCGACGAACATTTTTCTCGTAGAGCTGATCAAGCGATCCTGTCCGCTTTTGATATGCTTTTAGGAAAGTGTATAGGTCTGGCAATGAGACCGATCCAACCAATAGGTCCGTTCCTGCTGGTGTCAAATGCCCATTGAGCGGAAACGTGAGATGTCGACGTGTGGCGAGCTGAGCTTCTTCCGCTTGTGCATCATGGATGGAGGCGATTGAGATAGCCGAGACATCGAAAAGTTGCCCCAGCCTAGCACGCCCCATGACGCGAACATACTCAAGCGCATCTTGCTGCTTCGGCGTAAGTGGATCCACAGTAGCGTAAACAAGGCGGATATGATCGTGTTCTGTTGCCTTGGCGCGAAAGTTGATTAATTTCTCAAGTAACCCACTGGCAAGTGATGACAGGTTATTTCTCTGTCCAGAAAGCGTCTCGATAACTTTTTGGCCCTCCAGAAGCAATGTTTCTGTCCCTGCAAAAGCAGAACCATACTTACTCTGAATGATGTACCAAGTATCTCCTTCCTGATCTTCATCGGCAATAGCGGGGCTATTGCGCTCTAAAACCGCTATATCGATACCGCCGTCACCAGAGCCATCGCAGTAAGTGATATCTAAAGACTCATCGTCAGTGTCTAGCCACTGGCTGACAATCTTCTGCGCAAACCTCTGTCCGAGCTGCACCGTGGTCGGGTTATCGACAGTAACGGATTCGAGCCAACTTTCCTTAAAGTCCTCAAAGCTAACAATGTCAGTCATGCTTCCCCCTTAAGAATAAAACACCATTAGAGCTATTTAGTTAAGTTGTAAATAATAAATGGGGAGACCTATGCCCCAGCAGGCGCGGTTTGGTTATGCTTCTTCCCCCCATTCCGGAGCCAGAGCATAGCTGGTGCTGCGGCCGCCACCAGCTTCCTTCACGAGAACCCCATCCTTAACCAACTCGGCGATATCCCGAAGCGCGGTATCCGGCGAACATTTGCAGATCCTTGCCCATTTCGAGGATGTGAGCTTGCCCTCAAAGCCATCGAACAGGCGATTGAGCATGGCCTGTTGACGCGGGTTCAAGGCCCGGCCGCCCTGTGCCTCCCAGAAGCGTGCCTTCCGCAAGACGATGGCCAGTGTCGCTTCTGCACCGTTGAACGCCCGGTCAAGGCAGCCCAGGAACCATCCGAGCCAGGGCGTCACATCCAGATCGCCCTTCTGGGTGTGTTCCAGGATGTCGTAATAGGCATTGCGTTCCAGCCGGATCTGCGCGGACATGCTGTAAAACCGCTGCGCGCTTTGTTCCGAGCGCGCCAGCGCCATATCGGCGATCGCGCGCGCGATGCGGCCGTTGCCGTCTTCGAACGGGTGAATGGTGACGAACCGCAAATGCGCGAGCCCCGCCACCAGAACCGGGTCGATCTGATGAGGTCCCTCAAGCCATCCCAGAAAGTCCGCCATTTCCTGCGGCAGACGCGATGCCTCGGGCGCCTCGAAATGCACGTTCTCCTTGCCGATCGGCCCGGACACGACGCGCATCGGCCCTGCATGGTTGGTGCGCCAGCCGCCGACGACAATTTTGGTCATGCCGCTGCGTCCGGTCGGAAACAGGGCCGCATGCCAGGCGAACAGACGATCTTCGGTCAAGGGCTCGGCGTAGTTCTGGGTGGCATCAAGCATCATCTCGACCACGCCTTCCACATGGCGATCCGCAGCAACCAGGCCGCCGATGTCCATGCCGAGCCGACGCGCAATGGATGAGCGCACCTGCTCCTTGTCGAGATTCTCACCCTCGATTTCACTCGACTTGAGCACATCCTGGGTGAGCGTCTGGAGAAACGCTTCTGCGCGCAGCGGGAAGCCCAGTCCTTCCATGCGGCCGATCAGCCGCCCCTGTCGATGGCGCACATGTGCCAACGGCGCAGCCAGCCTCCCCGCATCCCATGTCAGGTTCGGCCAATCTTTGCGCTCGTGGATGTAGGTCATCTAATCTCCGCACTTTATGCGGACATAAGAGCGCCTATTCTCCGCAAAGGCAAGTCATTCTCCGCATGCATTGCGGAGAATGTGAGCAGTAATCACCGCATCGCCGAGCGACTTTCGCATCACAAGTCATGCGTCTCCGGCAGAGATACCGCTTTATTTTGGTAGGCCGGTGGTAGGTTGTAACTTTGAAGAGGGAGAGCTTGGAGCCTAAACCCTTGATTTTATGGCGTCCCCGACAGGATTCGAACCTGTGACCCCCAGATTAGGAATCTGGTGCTCTATCCTGCTGAGCTACGAGGACCGCAGCCTCATTAGAGCGCGGTTCGACAAAAGGTCAAGAGGGCTTCGGCTAGGGGCCATAAGTGCGATAGATATTACTTAGAAATATATCACAGGCGTATGTCTCTCCACTGTCGAAACTCCCGATTGCGTTCGCCAGCGTCTCGATCTTATGAGGCTGCGTGATTACCAAACGCTAGCGACCCCGCCAGAGCGATCAACAGCCGGTTTCCCCGAAGCCGCCCGGAGAACAAAGCCAAGTTGGGGGATCGTCGCCGGAAACGACCAGATCATCAACCCAACCTCGGACGCTGGTATTACACTCGGGCCGTACGACCGATCCAGGGCGCCAAAATCCGAAATAGGTCGCCGAGTAATCATGGAGGCGGCACGAAGCGCCGCATGCTCCAAAGGCCACCCGGAGCGCGCGCGACTAACCTCGGTTTCCTTCTCATTCCTTCAGCACCACGGCGGACGCGCGCGCCGCGACGCTCACGCATTGCCCCGGCTGGACGTCGAGCGATGCTGGCATCAGCACCTCGAACGTCGTCTCGCCCACCCGCACGAAAGCCGAGGCGTCGTGCCCCTTGAACACGAGGCTCGCGACGATGGCGGGCACGCCGCCGCCCTCGGGCGCGATGCCGATCGCTTCGGGACGCAGCGACAGCAGAACGGGTCCGCTAGCGGGGCGGTCGAGGGTCACGCGCCCGAGCGGCGTTTCGGCACTCCGCCCGTCCGCAATGCCGTCGAGGAAGTTGGTCGAGCCGAGAAACCCCGCGACGAAGGCATTCGCCGGGCGGAAATACAAGTCCTTCGGCAGGCCCGTCTGCTCGACGCGGCCATCCCGCAGCACGCTTATGCGGTCGGCGAAAGACAACGCCTCCTCGCGATCGTGGGTGACGAACAGGATGCCGAGACCGCTCGCCTTCAAGATGTCTCGGATCTCGCGCCGGGTCGTCTCGCGCAAGGATGCGTCGAGATTGGAAAATGGCTCGTCCAGCAGGATGGCGCGCGGACCCGCGGCAAACGTCCGCGCCAGTGCGCAGCGCTGCTGCTGCCCGCCCGACAATTCGTCCGGGTAGCGACTTTCGAGCCCGTCGAGGCGGACCATGCGCAGAAGCGGCGCTGTCCCGTCCGCCCGGCGGGCGTCGTCCGCGTATTTCAGCGCGAACGCCACGTTTTGCGCCACCGTCAGATGCGGAAACAGCGCGTAGTCCTGAAAGACGATGCCGATCCCGCGCGCCTCGGGCTTGAGCGTGTCTATGCGGCGCTGGCCAAGATGAACGGCGCCTTCGTCCGCTGCCTCAAAACCGGCCGCGATGCGAAGAAGCGTGGATTTTCCGCAGCCCGAAGGGCCGATCAGCGCATGGATCTCGCCTTCGCGAAGATCGAGCGAGACGTCGCGAAGCGCGGCCACATCGCCGAAGCGCTTCGAAACGCCATTGATGCGCAGGAAGGGCGCGGCGGTTTTCGTGAGGTCGGTCACGGGCGATCCCTTTCGGAACGGAGCATCAGCGCGACGGATATCGCCGAAAAGGCGATCATGAGCGCGGCATAGGGCGCGGCTTCGTAGAGCATGCCCTCATGCGTGCGGCTGAAGACGTTCATCGCCATGGTGGTGAAGCCGGAGGGCGCGAGAATAAGCGTTATCGGCAGTTCTTTCGCGACCATTATGAAAACGAAGATCGCGCCGGCCAGCACACTTCGCGAGAGCGCCGGAAGCGTCACGGAGCGGAAGGCGGCTGGCGCGGAATAGCCGAACGAACGCGCGCTTTCCTCGACGCGTGGGCCGATCTGCAGGAGGCGTACGCGGACGGGACCGACGGCCAGCGCCGCCGAGTGCAGCGCCAGCGCGATGACGAGGATCGCAAGCGTCTGGTAGAGGGCGGGCACGACCGCGAGCGTGAAGAACACGGTTGCGAGCGCAAAGGGGAGCGCGGGCACGGCATAGCCGAAATACGTCATGCGCTCGATGCCGTAGGTCAGCCGCGACGGCCAGCGGGTTGCGACCAGCGCCACCGGCACCGCGATGGCGACGGCGAGCGCTGCGGCGGGCAGCGCGACCGAAAGTGTGCCCAGCACCGTGGCCGGCACCTTGGCCCAATCCACATCGGCGGGAGCACGCGAAAGCCAGAAGGCGATGACGAGCGCGGGCACGCCGAGCGACGCGAGGTGAACGAGCGCGGCAAACCCGAGCGCCGGCCAGCGCCATCGCCCGAGCCTCACGACGGGAACGCTCCGGCGCGTTCCTGTGCCCGTCCGCGCCAGACGCCGCCCGCGGTTCAACGCACCTTCGAGCACGAGAAAGGCCGCCGCAATCGCGAGCAGCATCAGCGCGAGCCACGCTGCGTAGTTCACCTCGAAGGCATTGGCGTATTGGCTGAAGATCGCGGACGAGAGCACATCGTAGCGCATAAGGGCAATCGCGCCGTAATCGCCAAGCGTATAGAGCGCGACAACGAGCCAGGCCGACAGCAGGGCAGGGCGCAGGTGCGGAAGCGTCACCGACAGGAAGGCGGCACGCGGCGAGCGGCCGAGGCTGCGCGCGCTTTCCTCCAGCGCCGGATCGAGGCCGAGGAGCGCCGCGCGCACGTTGAGGAAGACGTAAGGGAAGGTGTAGAGCGAGAGCGCCAGCGCCGCGCCGAACAGCCCTTCCGGGCGCGGAAGGCGCAGGCCGAAGAACGCGTTGAGAGGCCCGTAATAGCCGGAAAGCCCGATCAATGCGTAGGCCATCACATAGCCGGGAATGGCAAGCGGCAGCGTGGCGAGGATTGTGATCGCGCGTTTCGCCGGAACGTCCGTGCGCGTGACGATGAGCGCGAGCGGCAATGCAATCGCCGTCGCAAGCGCGAGCACCGAGCCGACGAGCGCCAGCGTGTTGAGCGTGACTTCCAACGTGAACGGACGCAGCACGATGGCGGCGAGTTCGGAGCGCTCCGTGGCGCTGGCCCGAACGACGAGATAGACGAGCGGGATGAGCATCATGCCGCCCGCAACGATGGCGGGCAGCATGAGGAACAGCGGCGGTTTTCGCCCGGTCGCGCGGCGACGGCCGAAAACCTCGATCCATGGTGCCGGACGCTCGGCGGTGGCTTGCGGTTGGGCTGTCATCTCGCCTGTGCGCGGGGGCTGCGCATCCCGCCTGCCGTTTCGGTCCGAAGCTTCATCGTTACAGGAGGCCAAGCTCGGTCAGGAGCTTCTTGGTCGCGCTGACGTCGCCGAGCTTTTCGAGCGGAACCTTGGGCGCGTAGTCGGTCGGCGTCGCGAGGGGGCCGGTCAGCGTCGGGTTCGGGATAACGCCCTTGATGACCGGATATTCGCCGATGGCGCTTGCGAAGTGCTGCTGCACGGCGGGGCTAAGGAAAAAGTCCAGCAGCTTCGCCGCGTCCGCCTTGTTCTTGCTGGTCTCGACGATTCCTGCGCCCGACACGAACAACAGATTGCCGATATCGCCCTTCTCGAAGAAGGTCTGCGCGACCGGCACCTTGGCATCGCGGGCGACGAAGCGCGTCAGGTAATAGGAGTTGACGAGGCCGGCATCGATTTCGCCGTCGGCTATGGCCTGCACGATGGCGACGTTGTTCGCGTAGGTCTTCGCGCCATTATCGACGAGCCCTTTGACGAACGCCTTGGCCTTTTCCTCGCCTTCCTGAACGCGTAGCGCCGTCAGGAACGCCTGAAAGCTTGCGTTCTTTGGCGAATAGCCGACCTTGCCCTTCCACTCCGGTTTTGTCAGGTCGAACGCGGATTTCGGAAGTTGGTCGCCTTTGACGCGCTCCTTCGAGTAGGCGAGCGTGCGCGCGCGGCCAGAAGTGGCAAGCCACTTCGAATCGTTGCTTCGGAACTGAGGCAGCACGGTTTCGGAGAGAGCCTTCGGCGCATCGGCGAAAAGCGGGCGGTTTTCGATCAGCGCGCCAGCGTCCTGCGCAAGGAACACGTCGGCGGGCGATTTCGCACCTTCTTCCTTCAGAAGTGCGGACAATTCGGCCGTGGAACCGTAACGCGCCTTGATCTTGATCCCCGTCTGCTCCTCGAAGATCTTGAAGATCGGGCCAGCGAAGCTTTCGCCGCGACCGGAATAAACGGTCAATTCCTGCGCTTGCGCCGCGATTGCCGAAATAATCGTTGCGATTGAAAGCGCGCCGGCAAAAATAGTTTTTCTCATGGTGGCTTCCCGTGTCATTACCTCTAAATGCATCTTGCATTTAAGACAAACGGAGATGAGGGGCAAGCCTTTATAACTCAAGAATAATATAGAAATAGAATAATTATAAACTACTCATGGTGACTTCAATGGAGAGATTGCATTCAAGATATACTTCGCCGCGCATCGTCATGAAACACGCGAGCCGCGTCGTGAGGCTTTGTGGTAAATCGGGCGTGAGCGTGGCGTTTTTGTCGCGTTTGTGTGGCCAAGACCGGACATTGCTCCCGGCTTATCCCGTGATACCGACCTCGGCGCTGCGATCAGCGCGGTTCATCCATTGCTATGGCGACGAGCACCAGCCGCTCGCCGGTGAACGAAGCACGCCCGTGAAGCGCGATGCGATTATCGACGAGCAACACATCGCCGCGACGCCACGCAAACTCGCGAAGCTCGGCCAAAATCGCGGACCTGATTTCGTCGACCATCCAGGGCTCGATTTCTTCCCCGTCTTCGAACCGGCAATATTGAGGGAACTCCTCCGCCCCGCGATCCGCGCCCGTTCGTCCGCTGCCGAAATCGCTCGTGCTGCGATACCATGTGTCGGCCGGGCAGAACAAAGCCTCGGCCCCCGTCACGGGATGCACCTTGATCGGGCTGACCGTCTCCTCGACATGCAGCGAGCCGTCCGGCTTCCAGCGGAAGCGCGCGCCGATAGAGGTCAGCAACGCTTCCACCTCTGCGCGATCCTCCGTCTCGTAAGCCGCCATCCACGACTTTCCGGCCCCAACGCCCCCGTGCAGGTTCTGGATGTATGTGATCCGCCGCGTTCGGAGTGCCTCCTTGAGGCGCGTGCTCAGTCTTTGCCAGACGCGCCTGCCATCCGCGAGAGGCGTAGCCCCGCCCGTGGCTGCCACCGTCACGCTGCAAAAAAGCACCAGATCAGGGTGTGAAGCGGAGTAGGATTTCTCATTGTGGGCCGCGAGCGTCCGGTCGGCGGGCATCTCCGTGGAGTTGTAAACGCCGTGGCCAAGTTGCCGCCGCCGCGCGACGCCGCCCCGGTAATCCAGGAGAGGCCCAGCCATACCGGTGGCGGCGGCTCCGAACGCAGCCCCATCGACGATATCGAACCCGCGGAACAGGATCGCGCCGTGCTTGTAGAGCGCCGCTCGAAGGGATGGCTCGTTTGCGGCGAAGTAGTCGGCAAGCGGCGTCGGCGAAGGCATCTCTTCCGCCGAAACTCTATATGGCAGTGCATCGCCAAGGTTTTCGTGGCCCATCTCTTTTACATCCGGTTGCGGGCGGAAATCTGCGCGAAGCCGCGTTTCCGGCCGCAGGTCACGGAACTGCACCGCTCATGCATCGACCTTCGCGCGTGTCCTCTCAGTGAATCACAAAAGCTTCAAATTCCTTTTTACGGGCGGCAGTAATCAAGCTCGTTCGCACAGCTGAATTGCGCTGATCCATTGCGAAACCTTTCATGCGTATCCTGATGGCTCGATTCCGACATTTGCATCCATTTGCAGCACGCTCGCGAGAAAATGTCGGAATCACAAAGACCACTAGCGAACCTTTGCTTCCAGTGGGGCTTCTGAATTTGACATTTGAGCGAGGGCCCGCAGTAACCGGAACTCCAATGTCAAATTCGCTTCACGGGTTAAGCTGCCGCGCGCGATGGGAACATGGATCATTCGTTAGACCCCTCTGGCATACCCGAGCGGATTACGCGGCCCGACAGATCACCGCTTCGCGCAATTACATGGCAGTCCGTCATCGGCGCCGCCCTGATCTCGTCGCTCGTCGCGGGCGCCTATCCCTATATCGTCCTCAAGCTTGGCTTCGGTCCGAACGCGAGCGTCGTTTCCGCCTTTCTCGGCGCGATGTTCCTCAACGTCACGGCGTACAGCACGCGGGGACAGAACCGCTTCCTCAACAACGTCATCCAGACCGCCGGGACGAGCGCGGCTTCGACCGCGTTCATGTGCGTTGTCGCGGCTGCATTCGGCTATCTCGACCTGAACGACACCGTCGAGATGCATCTCAAGATCGCCCCGTGGCCGATGTTCCTGTGGCTCACCTGCTCGGGCATGATCGGCGTCGTCTTCACCGTGATTTTCCGCAGGCACATTCTCGACGACCCGAGAATGGTCTTTGCGAGCGGCGTGGCGGCGGCGGAAACCATTGAGGTTCTCGACTCGCATCCGAGCGAAGCGCGGCACAAGATGCGCGCACTCGGGCTGACGGCGGTGGCTTCCGCAGGCGTGGTCTTGTTGCGCGAAGGGCTCGGCTGGCTGCCGACGCTTTACCTTGCGAAGCCCTATCGCATGGGCTTCGAATGGAGTTTCCTCAACGTCGGCAGCGGCCTGCTTGTCGGGATTAATGTCGGCCTCTCGATGCTGCTCGGCACTCTCGTGACGGGATACATCATCGGCCCGTGGGTCATCGGGTCGGGGATCGGGGACGACATCGTCCGGGGCCAGATCGCGCCCGAATATTGGGACAGATGCCAGGCCCTCGTCGCGCTCGTCAAACCCGCGCCCGATCAGGCCCTGTTCATCTCGCAGCATTGCGGGCTCATGCAAAACATGCACGCCCAGAAGTATTTTCCGATTGTCGTCTTCTGGGTGATGTGGCCCGCGACCGCGCTCATGGTCACGGCGACCTTCACGACGCTGTTCATGAAATGGCGGTCGATCGCGGAGATTTTCCAGGATCTCCATATCGAGCGGGGTTTCAGAGAAAAGGACATACCGCTGAGAGCCGTCGCCGTCAGCGCCGTGTGCCTGACAATCCTGCTCGCCGTGATCCAGCATGCGTTCTTCCAGATGTCGTATCTCCAGACATTCGTCGCGGTGCTGGCGTCTTTGCCGCTGATGCTCATAGGCATGCGCGTGCAGGGAGAGACCAATATCGGTCCCGTTTCGGCGATGGCAAACGCGCTTCAGGCGCTGTTCGCGGTCTTCTGGCCGACGCATATCAGCTCTAACCTGATCGCGGCGGGCATCGCCGGAAACATAACCTCGCAATCCGAAGGGATGATCCAGGATTACAGGACCGGCAGGATAATCGGCTCCTCGCCGCAGATTCTCACCTATGTGCAGATTGCGACCGTTCCCATCGGCGCGGCCGCCGTCGCGATCATGTATCCCATCCTCATCGAGAAATACGGCCTTGGCGGCGATGGCCTCGTCGCGCCCACGGGGCTCAAGATCGCGAACATGGCGGTGCTGCTTTCCAAGGGCATCGAAGCACTGCCGGAATATGCGCTGCTTGCGACCATTATCGCCGGGATTGCGGGGATCGTCGTCAGCGTCATCAGGGAATTGTCAGACCGGGCATGGGTCGGCTGGATACCGAGCGTGACCGGGTTCGGTTTCGCGCTCATCCTTCCGGGGGAGTTGAACATTCCCATAGCGCTTGGCGGCGTAGCGGGCTTCGTCTGGAGGCGTTTCCACCGGCAAACCTACGACCGTTATGCGATCACCGTGGCCTCGGGAATGATCGCGGGCGAGGCGCTGCTCGGCGGGCTGCTCATCCCGCTTCTGGCGGCCGTCGGCGTTCACATAAGGTGAGACTATCGAAATCGAAGGAAATTTCGCGCATCGTGCGCCCTTCGAAGCTGACGCAGAGAGCGGAACATGGCTGTGGATGTGGCCCTGATACTTGGCTACGACGCGCTTGGCGAGGTTGTCCCCGCGATCCAGGCGGCCAAGGCAGCGGCTCTGATACCGATCGTGGTCCTTAACCGCGGCGGTGCCGATTACAGCGACTGGCTGCCCGAGGCGCTGATCCTGCGGTCGGGCAACGTGAACCGCGATCACCGCGCGCTGGTCGACGAAATCCGCCGCATGGGGCGCGTCCTCGGCGGCGGGCGCATCCACGTCAGGGCCATCCTCAACGGGCAGGACCGTATGTGGCTCTGCTACCTCGATCTTCGGCGAGCGTTTCCCTCAGCCGCCGGGGTTCCGCCCTCGCTCATCGTCAAGACATCGGTGAAGCCCAATTTGCGGTTCCTTTTGCGGAATTCCGAACATCACGTTCCCTATGTTCTCCTGCCGCGCCGATACATCGAACGGCCGGGCAAATTTCCGCCGTTGCGCGCTTTGGCCGAGCGGAGCGGCCGCCTGATCGTGAAGCCCGTGGTCGGCTCGGGCGGATTCGGCGTGACCCATGTCGAAAACGACGATGCGTTCGAGCGCAATCTCGGGCGCGCCGCCGAGAAAGCGCTGGCCTTGCAGCGCGGCATGTTCGGGGACAGGGTCGCCGCGCCCTTTCTGGAGTTCGCCTGCCGTCGCCCGGTGAACGACTTCGTGCTTGTCGAGGCCTATATCGAAGGCACGGAACGGAGCATGGAAGGCTTCGCTACTTCGGACGGCGGCATCGCGTATTTCGTGGCGCAACGGAAGACGAGGAGGGTGGAGGAGCCGGTTTTCCGCGACCTCGAATATCTCGTCAGCAACAATCATCCGAATGAAAAGGCCATGGAGTGCGTTTCGTCGCTCCTTCGCGTTCTGGAATTCGAGCATTCGCCCTTTCATATCGAACTGAAGGGATCGGCCAGGATGAAGCCGGTCGAGTTCAATCCAAGGGTTGGCGGCGGCTCGATTGCAGACCTTGTCGCTTCGATTCACGCGGTCAATCTGCATGAGCTTGGCATCAAGGCCGTGCTCGACAAGGTTCGCGTCAACCGGAGCTTCGTTACCGTCGTGGTGCAGCCGGAAAGGTCGGGCAGGGTGAGGCGCTACCGCGGGATCGACAAGGTGCGGCAACAGACCGACTGCGTTTTCGTCAGGAAGCTTGTGCCTGAGGGGGGCGAAATCGACCGGATGGACCGCGAAGCCTATCTCGTCGAATTTTGCGTGTCGGGGAAGACCTGCGGCGCCGCTCAACGCAGAGCCAACGAATTGTTGGGTTGGATCGGCGTCGAGATCGAATAGCGAAGCCTCAGCAATCACAAATCGACCCAATGCCATGCGCCGATCTCGATCCGCCCGGCCCGCAGCGCGGCCTTGAGTGACCACGGATTTTTCGCCGAAATCGTGCCGATGATGACCGCGCCCGGCTCCGCCTGCGCAACGGCTTCGGCGAAAAGCTGGTGGACCGCTGGGCCGAGCCGTTGCCCGCGCACATCCCCTGCCAGCACGATCTCGACCATGAAGACGCCACGGATGCCGACGAGCGTCCGCCACTTCGCCGCAACGACGCCTGCCCATTTGCCATCGACGAAGATTTCGAAAAGGAAGCCGCGCCGGAGACAATAGGCGAGGCTGCCCTCGGTCTCGGTTCGCACCTCGCCGCGTAGCTCTGGCCGCTCGACATAGGTCGCTTCGTAGACGGCCTTGTAACGCGGGTAGAACGCGAGGCTTGTGCTTCGTTTCAGGAAGACGCGCTCGGAACCCACGGCCTTCGGCATCCCGGCGATTTCACGAGCAGGAGCGGCGAGGAGGTGATCGTCGATGCCCGCAGTTTCCGCGATGAGGGGGAGGTGGGACGGATGAAAGAAAAGAACCGCCCTCGGCTCGAACGCGGCAAAGCGATGGAGAAGCCGTCGCTTCAGGCGTGACCAGTCCGGGATCGTGCCCGGCGGAATGGTCGAGCGGAAAAGGCAGATGAACGGGCGTTCGTCCGCCGCGTTTTGCATGTTGAGGGTCGCAATCAGCCGGTGGCCTTCGATTTCGATAAGGCGGCTTATCGGCAGCGATAGGCGATGGCGCGAGGCTCGCGCCATCCGCTCGCCGCTTTCCACGAGCGCGCGGATTGCGTTGCGTTGTGTCTCATGCAACTCCACTTCGGTGGCGTCGGCGCCCCAACTGCGGATCAGGGGATGAACCTGCGCCAGCGATGCGTCGATGAACAGCCGGTCGAACTCTTCGATCCGAGCCTCATAGCGGTCTAGAACGAGTGGCGAGTCGATGTGCATCTGAACCTTCTGCTCAACGCCGGAAGGCCAACGTTGTAGCTTTCCAATCTCTCGATTCTAATCGGAGCCCGTTCACCATAAATAAAAACGCAAATCAAAATGCGCATCACAATACTGTTTGGATATGAATAAGGACATTAGCAATATTGCTTCTCGTTAAAGCTTAGCTTGTAAACTTTACTATACGGCCTGTCTATGATCTTTTGATCCGGCTTTGCCAGCAAGAACAGCCAGGCCTATGGACGATCAGGTAAGAACTCGTCGAACCGACACGAGTGGCACATGCCCAGAGCCGCCATCCGACGCGGTCAAGCGGCTGCTGCCGTGGCTGGTCGCGGTCGCGTATTTCATGGAATCGCTCGACACGACCATCCTCAACACGGCGGTGCCGGTGATCGCGAAAGCGATGGACGTGCCCCCGCTCAGCATGAAAGCCGTGCTGGCGAGTTACACGCTTAGTCTGGCGATTTTCATCCCGATCAGCGGTTGGATGGCGGACCGTTTCGGGACGCGCCGCGTGTTCGCGGGGGCAATCGGGCTGTTCACGCTGGCGTCTTTGCTCGCCGGGCTCTCGCAAAATATGTACATGCTCATCGCCTGCCGGATCCTTCAGGGGTGCGGCGGCGCGATGATGGTGCCCGTGGGTCGGCTGACGCTGGTGCGGACGTTCGATCGAACCGAGTTCATCCGCATCCTGAGCCTCGTCACCATTCCCGGCTGGATCGGCCCGGTCATCGGCCCGACGGTGGGCGGCTTCATGGTCGCTCACCTCCATTGGAGCTTCATATTTTTCGTGAACGTGCCGATTGGCATTCTCGGCCTTATCCTTGTCGCCCGTTATCTGCCCGATTATCGCGAAGAGAAAAGGCCACCCGACATAAAGGGCTTCCTGCTTTTCGGGGCAGGCGTCGCCTTGATGTCCTACGTGCTGGAGATCTTCGGCGAGCATATCCTGACGCCATCCCAAACCATCGCGCTTCTGGCGGTTTCCGTCGCCCTCATCCTCGCCTACGGATATCATTCGCTGCGGACACGTTGGCCGCTGCTTGAGCTTGGCCTGTTCCGCATCCGCACGTTCCGCATCTCCGTCAGCGGCAGCTTCTTCACCCGCCTCGGCGTTGGCGGCGTGCCCTTCCTTCTGCCGCTCCTCTACCAGATCCCGCTGGGCTTCACGCCGATGCAGTCGGGACTGCTCATCATGCCCCAGGCTATCGGCGGCATTCTTGCGAAGCTTGCGCTGTCCCGCATTCTCGACCGCCTCGGCTATCGCAACATGCTCACGTCGAACACGATCATTCTCGGGGCGCTCCTGATGCTGTTCGCAACCGTGGGGCCATACACCCCCGTCTGGCTCATCGTGTTGCAGGCCTCCCTCTACGGCGCGTTCAGCTCGTTGCAGTATACGACGATGAACAGCATGGCCTATGCCGATATGGACCAGCACAAGACAAGCAGCGCGGGCTCGATTGCAAGCACCGCTCAGGAACTTTCCATCAGTTTCGGCATCGCGGCGGCGGGGCTTATCACGGCGTTCTTCATTCCAGAACATGCGCCTTCGCGTGAAAAGGCAATGATGGGCTTCGGTCTTCACGAAGCCTTCATCGTCCTCGGGATCATGACGATTCTATCGACCTTCATCTTCGCCGGATTGAAAAGAGAAGACGGAGAACGCGTCGTCCATCGCAGTCAGGTTCGCATGAATCGTGGCTATCGCTGATCTTCCGCTTCGCGCAAAGACATCATTCTTTCCCGAAATTCGTGCCATGAAAGGCGAATTAGCCATTGGGAAATCTCGGGAGGCTACAGATTCCCATCTGTGCAGGGCGGGTTGCAAAAGTGCCCTTTTCCCTTGCGGAACTTAATGAGAACGCTTATTGGTGTTCTTGGTTTGTACAAGTCCTTCGCCACAACCGGGCCGCCCATGCTGACACCGAAGCAAAAGCAACTCCTTCTCTATATCAACGAGCGCATTGAAGCGACCGGCGTTCCTCCGTCGTTCGACGAAATGAAGGAGGCGCTGCACCTCAAATCCAAGTCTGGTATTCATCGCCTCATCATGGCGCTGGAAGAGCGCGGCTTCATCCGACGGCTTCCGCACCGCGCTCGCGCGCTTGAGGTGATGAAGATGCCGGAGCGCCGCGTCGGGTTTGAAGCCGACCGAAGGCGAGGCTTCATGCCAACCGTGATCGAGGGGGCGCGCCGCTCGTCTTTCGAAGAAGCACCGCAGGCTCCTTTCATCCGCGACCGTGACGATGGCGGCATTTCGGTTCCCGTCATGGGCCGCATCGCGGCGGGCGTGCCCCGCTCGGCCATCGAGGACCACAGCCACGTTCTCGTCATGCCGCCCGAATACCTTTCGACGGGCGATCATTTCGCGCTTGAAGTACGCGGCGATTCGATGATTGAGGCCGGCATTCAAGAGGGCGATACCGTCGTTCTGAAAAAGACGGCGGCTGCCGAGAGCGGGGATATCGTGGTCGCGCTCATCGACGACGAGGAGGCCACGCTGAAGCGGCTTCGCAAGCGTGGACAATCGATTGCTCTCGAACCCGCCAACCCGGCTTACGAGACACGGATTTTCGGTCCAGACCGCGTGAAAATCCAAGGCAAGCTGGTCGCGCTCCTGCGACGATTTTAAGTCGCCATCGCGTCGAGTCATGGCTGATATGACGACAACGCGGAAGCGGGACATGCGCGCACGAAGCGCTATAGTGCGTACTTAGTCGGAGGACTATTGCAGCGGGCTAAGAAATGCCTTTAGCCCCTCACCAAACGACGCCAGAATGTTATATTATTGGTCCATGCTCGATTCAACGGGCGCAAAAGGACGCAAGAATAACTTTGCGGTTTGGGAGAGCTACGCACGGATGTCAGACAAGCGTCAAAAAGGCGACAAGCGAGAAGCCGCAAGCGGCCCGGCGCCATCCAGACCTTTGCCGGGCCTTCAGTCTCCGGAGCAATTCGCGACGAACCTTCTTCGCGCCTTCGAGGCAAGCGGGCAGGCCGTCGCGAAAATCTACGAGGACAAGGACAAGCGCTCTGGAGCTTTCACGGTTGCGGGCGGAATGGCGGACATCGGCAAGATTTTCGCGCCGATCGCGCAATATTGGATGAACGATCCGCAGAAGCTTGCCGCAGCCCAGGCGAAGCTTAACGAGGATCTCATCGATCTTTGGGGGCGAACCTATCAGCGTTTCCTTGGCGAAGAGGTCAAGCCGCTGATCGAGCCGGCTCCCAGCGATCCGCGCTTCAAGGACAAGGAGTGGTCCGATAACGCGTTTTTCGATTTCCTGAAGCAGGCCTATCTCCTGACCGGAAAATGGGCGGGCGATCTCGTCGAAAACGCGTCGACCGTCGATAAACATGCGAAGATGCGCGCGGATTTTTATCTGAACCAGATCGTGACCGCGCTTTCGCCCTCGAATTTCCCGTTCACCAATCCGGAGGTGATCCGCACCACGGTTTCGACCGGAGGGCAGAACCTCGCCGAGGGGATGCAGCACCTCGTCGAAGATCTGAACCAGTCGGGCGAGCTTCTCCGCATCCGACAGACCGACATGTCGGCGTTCGAGGTGGGCAAGAATCTCGCCGTCACGCCGGGGAAGGTCGTCTACCAAAACGACATCATGCAGCTCATCCAGTACACGCCGTCGACCGAGAGCGTGTATCGCGTGCCGCTGATGATTGTGCCTCCGTGGATCAACAAATATTACATCCTCGACCTGACGCCGCCGAAGTCTTTCATCAAATGGGTCGTCGATCAGGGTTTCACAGTCTTTGTGGTTTCCTGGGTCAATCCGGACGCGAGCCTTGCTTCGAAATCGTTCGAGAATTACATGCGCGAGGGCGTGCTCGACGCGACCGAGGCGGTGCTTCGAATCACGGGCGAGCCGCGCACCAACGCGGTCGGCTATTGCGTCGGCGGCACGCTGCTCGCTAGCACGCTCGCCTATATGGCCGCGACCGGCGACGACCGCATCGCCTCGGCCACATTCCTCGCGGCGCAAACCGATTTCAGCCACGCAGGCGATCTGCTCGTCTTCATCGACGACGAGCAATTGAAGGCGCTCGACGAAGTGATGGCGGAACGCGGCTTCCTCGACGGCGCGCGTATGTCGGCGGTTTTCAATATGCTCCGCCCGCGTGACCTCATCTGGCCCTACATCGTCAACAATTACCTGCTCGGCAAGCAGCCGTTCCCGTTCGACCTTCTTTACTGGAACGCGGATTCGACGCGCATGCCGCCCGCGAACCACAGCTTCTACCTGCGCGAGTTCTATCGTGACAACAAGCTCGCGCGTGGGCTTCTGTCGCTCGGCGGCGTGCCGCTCGACCTGTCCCGCGTGACGATCCCGATCTATGAACTCGCCACGCGTGAGGACCACATCGCGCCCGCGCAGTCGGTGCTTGTCGGCTCGAAGCTGTTCGGCGGGCCGGTACGCTTCGTGCTGGCCGGGTCGGGGCACATCGCGGGCGTCGTCAACCCCACCAGCCGGTCGAAATACCAGCACTGGATCCTTGAGGACGGCGATCCGAAATCGATCCCGACCGTCGACGCGTTCGTGGCGCGCGCGAAGGAATATGCGGGTTCGTGGTGGCCGGATTACGCGAAGTGGCTCGGCGCGCTTGCCGGCGACAAGGTTCCGCCGCGCGAACCCGGCGGCAACGGCTACGCGCCCATCGAGGACGCGCCGGGATCCTACGTGCGCGCGGGGGCGTAGGCTCTGACGCCACGTGGCGGGCGCGCGATGCCCGCCTTCTACCTCTTTCCTCTCGATACAGAATCCAACGTTAACTTCTCGCCTGAACGACTAACCGTAAAAGATGAGGGACCGATATCGGTGCGGCTGATCCAGAATAAGCCGAAATAGCTTCGCCATTTCGAGCGACGGCAATCTGATCCGCCCTTGAGCCGCCGCTGCGAACCCGCTACCTCTTCCCCATGGCCGACGAAACGATTCTCGCACCCCCCCCCATCGAGCCGATCCGGCTGAAGGACGCGCTCGAAGAGCGCTACCTCGCCTACGCGCTCTCCACCATCATGCATCGCGCGTTGCCCGACGTCCGCGACGGCCTGAAGCCGGTGCACCGCCGCCTGCTGTTCGCGATGCGACAATTGAAGCTCGACCCGGCGGGCGGCTTCAAGAAATGCGCGCGCGTCGTAGGCGACGTGATCGGTAAATATCACCCACACGGCGATCAGTCGGTCTACGACGCGTTGGTGCGCCTCGCGCAGAGCTTCTCGCAGCGCTACCCGCTCGTCGACGGGCAGGGCAATTTCGGCAATATCGACGGCGATAACGCGGCCGCGATGCGGTACACCGAAGCGCGCATGACGGCCATCGCGGCCGCGCTGCTCGACGGCATCGACGAGGACACGGTCGATTTTCGCGAGACCTACGACGGCGAGGAAGAGGAACCGGTGGTGCTGCCCGCCGCCTTCCCGAACCTGCTCGCGAACGGTTCGTCGGGCATCGCGGTCGGTATGGCAACGTCGATCCCGCCGCACAACGCCGACGAGGTTTGCGACGCGGCGCTTTATCTCATCAAGCACCCGAAGGCGAGCGTCGAGACGCTGCTCACCTATCTGCCGGGGCCGGACTTCCCGACCGGCGGCGTGCTCGTGGACGACACGGCGGGCCTCGTTGAAGCCTACCGCACGGGGCGCGGCTCGTTCCGCCTGCGCGCGCGCTGGCATACCGAGGACACGGGGCGCGGCGGCTATCAGATCATCGTCACCGAAATCCCCTATGGCGTGCAGAAGTCGCGGCTTATCGAGAAGATGGCCGACCTGCTTCAGGCGAAGAAGCTGCCGCTGCTCGGCGACATCGACGACGAAAGCGCCGAGGACATCCGCATTGTCATCGAGCCGAAATCACGCAACGTGGACGCGGCGCTGCTTATGGAGCAGCTTTTCCGCCTGACCGAGCTTGAGGCGCGCATCCCGCTCAACATGACGGTGCTGTCGAAGGGGCAGGTGCCGCAGGTGCTGGGCCTCGCGCAGGTGCTTCAGGAGTGGCTCGACCATCGCCGCGTCGTGCTGCGCCGCCGCTCCGAGCATCGGTTGCGCGAAATCGATCACCGGCTCGAAGTGCTGGGCGGCCTGCTCATCGCCTATCTGAACCTCGACGAAGTGATCCGCATCATCCGTAACGAGGACGAGCCGAAGCCGGCGTTGATCGCGCGCTTCGCGCTGACCGACGTGCAGGCCGAAGCGATCCTCAACATGCGGCTGCGGTCGCTGCGCAAGCTCGAAGAGATCGAAATCCGCGCCGAGAACGATCGCCTCACGACGGAGCGCGAAGGGCTGGTCGAGCTTCTGGGCTCCGACGAGATGCAATGGGACAGGATTTCGGCCGAGATCAAGGGCATCAAGAAGCAGTTCGGCAAGGCGACGCCGCTCGGCAAACGGAAGACCGTCACCGCGGCGCTGCCGGACATCGACGTGGCCGTCGAGGAAGCGCTGATCGACAAGGAGCCGGTGACGGTTGTGCTGTCGGAGAAGGGCTGGATCCGCGCGCTGAAGGGCCATGACGGCGATCTCGCCAAGCTTACCTTCAAGACGGACGATGTGCTGAAGGTCGCGATCAAGGCGCAGACGACGGACAAGATCGTGCTGTTCGCCACCAACGGGAAATTCTACACGCTCGAAGCGAGCGAGCTTCCGGGCGGGCGCGGGCAGGGGGAGCCAGTGCGTCTCATGATCGATCTGGACGAGGCGGACGAACTGCTTGAAACCTTCGTGCACAAGCCGGGCCGCAAGCTCGTCGTGGCGTCGAGTGTGGGCAACGGCTTCGTTGTGACCGAGGATGAGGTCGTCGCGCAGACGCGCAAGGGCAAGCAGGTGCTGAACCTCGGCGATGGCGAGCGCGCTCTGTTGTGTCGCCCGGCGGAAGGGGATGCGGTGGCCGTGGTCGGCGAGAACCGCCGGTTGCTCGTGTTCCCGCTCGCCGAGCTGAACGAATTGACGCGCGGTCGCGGCGTTCGCCTCCAGAAATACAAGGATGGCGGCCTCGCCGATGTGCAGGTGTTCACGGCGGCGACGGGCCTCAAGCTCAGCGATACGTCAGGGCGTGTTCGCACCGTGACCGAACTGGACGAGTTCAAGGGCGCGCGCGCGGCTGCTGGCTCGGCCGTACCGAAGGGCTGGCCGAAATCGGGCCGCTTCGGGCTGACGGGGTTCGAAACCGCCTGATCGGCTCGCGAGGCGTTTTCGGCGCGCTTTCCGGTAGGTTGCAGGCCGCCTACGACGCGCTGGCGGCAGGGAGCCACACCCGCACCCTGAGGCCGCCTTCGCGCCTGTTCGCCAGTGCGATTTCGCCGCCATGGGCTCGCACGATGTCCCGCGCGATGGCGAGGCCGAGGCCGACGCCGCCCGTCTCGGGGCAGCGGGAATCTTCGAGGCGGCGGAACGGCTGGAAGGCGATCTCCGTCTTGCCCGGCGGAATGCCCGGCCCGTGATCGGCCACCGTCACCTCGACGCCGTCCTCCTTCGCCGCCAGCCGAACCTCCGCGCGGCTGCCGTACTTCACCGCATTATCGATCAGGTTGGCGAAGACGCGTTTCATCGCGGTCGGCTGGCAGATGAGAAAGGCGTGATCCGGTCCCTCATACTCGGCGGGGCGGCCGCGGTCGGAGAACGTATCGCACAGGCTGATGAGCATCGCCGCGAGATCCACGCGTTCGGCGCGCTCGCCCTTGAGGTCGTCGCCGGCGAAGGTGAGCGTCGCCGAAATCATCCGCTCCATCTCCTCCATGGCGGCGATGAGGTCGTCCTTGGTCCCGCCGTCCTGCAGCCGCTCGGCATCCAGGCGAAGGCCGGTGAGCGAGGAGCGCAGGTCATGCGAGATCGCGGCAAGCATCTGCGTTCGTTCGTCGATGAAGCGCTTGATGCGGTCCTGCATGTCATTCAGCGCCTCGGCGACGACGGTGAACTCGTTCAGATTGGTCGTGTCGATTGGAACCGGGTCGCGCGTGCGGCCGAGACGCTGGGCGGCATCCACGAGTCGGCTGAGCGGAGCGAGGACACGGCGCGACGTTATCGCGGACAGAATCACCACAAGCAGGATGGCACACAGGATGCTCGCCATCCTCGGATCGAAGAAGGGTGCGAATCGCGGCGGGCGGTTCGGCCCGATCGTGAGCGTGTCGCCGTTAATGCCCTGCATGACGATCTCGAAATCGCCGAACAGCGGAAGATCGCCCTCCCCGGGTTCAAGGGGGCCGGTCCGCATCGCCTTCATGAACTCCGGGGGAACGAAGCGCGTTTCGCCAGGCTCCAGCCTCGGAAATGACGGCGGGCCTCGGCTCGTGATGATGACGCCCGTGCCCGATCCGTCGAGTTCGCTGGCAAGGGTCGCGCGGATCCTTTCATGGAACGAGCGGCGTCCGGTGAGCGGAAAGTCGGGCGGAGGGGGCGGCGGGGCCATTTCGCGCGGGTGCCAGCGGATTTCGAGGCCGGTGCGGGTTGCGAATTCTCTTGCGGCGACCTGCCGCTCCGCCTCGGGAACGGCGAAGACGGCGCGCGTCGTTTCGGTCACTTCGGCTATGAGCCAGCGCGCGCTGTAAACCGTTACGGGCGGGCGCGGCATCAGGAAAAAGACGGCCGAGTTCAGCGCCTGCACCGCGATGAGGGCAATCAGCGTCGTGATGGCGATGCGCGTGCCGAGGCTGAAACGCGGGCGAAGGCTCGGCAGTCTCATTCCGTCACGCCGATTGTCTTGTGTCTTCGACCGCAACCGGCGCGCAGAAGATGTAGCCGCCGCTGCGCACGGTCTTGATAAGTTCGGGCGTCTGTGGGTCGGCCTCGATCTTGCGGCGCAGCCGCGACACCTGCACGTCGATGCTGCGATCGAAGGGCGACGCCACGCGGCCGCGCGCGAGATCGAGAAGCTGGTCGCGTGTGAGGACGTGCTGCGGCCGTTCGAGGAAGGCGAGCAGGAGATCGTGCTCGCCCGCGGTCAGGTCCACGAGCGCGCCCTCGGGATTGCGCAGCGTCCGGCGCACCACGTCGAGCCGCCAGTTCTCGAAGACATAGGTGAGGCCCGCCACTCTCGTTTCGGACGCGGCGTCGCCGGTTCGCCTCAGCACGGCGCGGATGCGGGCGAGAAGCTCGCGCGGACTGAAGGGCTTGCACACATAGTCGTCCGCGCCGATTTCGAGGCCGATGATGCGATCCGTCTCGCCGGACATGGCGGTGAGCAGCACGACTGGAATCTTGCTCGTCCCGCGAAGTCTGCGGCAGAGCGAAAGCCCGTCCTCGCCCGGCATCATCACGTCGAGCACGATCAGATCGAACCGCCCCGCCTCGACAGCGGCGAACATGGCAACGCCGTCGGCGACTTCCGTAACACGCATGCCGTTGTCGGTGAGAAAGCGCTTCAGGCTGGTCCTGATGCGCCTGTCGTCATCCACGACGAGAATATGAGGTGTCGAAGCCAAGGTAACCTCCGCTTACCGGACTTGCGCACCTATAAAGGGGCAAAGCTTACGCCGCCACCCTCCGCGTGTAAACGAGCGTTACACGCGGTCGCCTCGCGCCGATCCATTGCCGTACCGTCGCCGCATAAGTCATGTGTGGAGGCGTTCGCGTTATACCTCAGGTAATCACATCCGGCTGCGCGCGCCCGGTACGCTCGCGTATCCCGGCCAGTTCATCGGCCGTTGCGATCAGGTCCGCCAGCGCCTCCTGCGTCTCTTGCGCCAGGCGAGCCGGATCGGCTTCGTAGCGCTCGATGTATACGCGCAGCGTCGAGCCCGTCGTGCCCGTCCCCGACAGGCGGTATACGATCCGCGACCCGTCTTCGAAAACGATGCGAAGCCCCTGATTCTTCGAAACGCTGCCGTCCACCGGGTCCGTGTAGCTGAAGTTATCGGCCATCGCGACCCGGCGGCCGCCCACGGTGGTGCCGACGAGGCCCCTCAGCCGCGCCTCAAGCGCACTCATCAGCCCCTGCGCCGCTGACGTATCCACGCCCTCATAGTCGTGGCGAGTGTAATAATTGCGCCCGTATGTCGCCCAATGTTCCTTCGCGATTTCGGCCGCGCTCTGGCCACGCGCCGCCAGGATGCTCAGCCACAGCAGCACCGCCCAGATGCCGTCCTTCTCGCGCACGTGGTTGCTGCCGGTGCCCGCGCTTTCCTCGCCGCAAATCGTGATGCGTCCCGCGTCGAGCAGGTTGCCGAAGAACTTCCAGCCGGTGGGTGTCTCGTAGCAGGGCACGCCGAGCTTGTCGGCGACGCGATCCACGGCGCCGCTCGTTGGCATCGAGCGAGCCACGCCCGCGATCCCGTTGCGATAAGCCGGCGCGAGATGGGCATTCGCCGCAAGCATCGCGAGCGAATCCGAGGGCGAGATGAAAATGCCGCGCCCGATGATGAGGTTGCGGTCCCCGTCGCCATCCGAAGCCGCGCCGAGATCGGGCGCGTCGGCGCTCATCATCAGATCGAGCAGTTCCTTGGCGTGCACCAGATTAGGGTCTGGGTGGTGGCCGCCAAAGTCGGGAAGCGGCGTGCCGTTGCGAACGGTTCCGGCGGGCGCGCCAAGCTCGCGCTCGAAGATGGCGTGGGCGTAGGGGCCAGTGACCGCATGCATCGCATCGAACGCAAATGTCAGGCCCGATGCGAACTTCGCACGCAGAGCCGGAAAGTCGAAAAGCTCGCGCATCAGCTCGACATAATCCGCGACGGGATCGATCACCTCGACCTGCGTATCGCCGAGGCGGTGGCTGCCGATCTGATTCAGGTCGATATCGGGGGTGTCGAGCGTCCGGATTTCCTTGATCGCCAGCGTTTCGGCATAGATCGCGTCGGTAATCTTTTCCGGCGCGGGGCCGCCGTTCGCGGCGTTGAACTTGATGCCGAAGTCGCCGTCGGGTCCGCCGGGGTTGTGGCTGGCCGACAGGATCAGCCCGCCGAACGC
Source organism: Rhodomicrobium vannielii ATCC 17100 (assembly GCF_000166055.1). NCBI lineage: Bacteria > Pseudomonadati > Pseudomonadota > Alphaproteobacteria > Hyphomicrobiales > Hyphomicrobiaceae > Rhodomicrobium > Rhodomicrobium vannielii. Next base: position 1,528,710 of record NC_014664.1, on the reverse strand, counting down.
CTTGTGCTTGCGAATGACGCACGACGCAGCGGGCGTGGAAAGGATGCCGCCCGCGCCGACCAGCAAGCGTTCGACGCCGTTGGCCGCCGCGATGCGGATGACCGTCTGGATCGCTTCCGCGTTGAAATAGCGCCCGTCGCCGCCGACCACCAGCGTAACGCCGCCGAAGCCCTCAGGCGGCCGGACCGCGTTGAACACCGATTGAACGAAGTTCGCGAGGTAATGCCCTTGGGCAAACTCGGTCACCCTTTTGCGCAGCCCGCTCGTGCCGGGTTTCATGCCCTCGATCGGGGTGGTCGCGATACGCTGGATTTTCATGGGAGCTCCGCAGGCGTTGGTTGGAATTGGCATAACCCGCGCCGCCATTTTTTGCCAGCCGGGATCATGACGCGTGATGGGCGCCGATGAAGCAGGGGGAGGATATTCGGCTTCCATCAATGTCCCGGTCTGCACCGGCGAACAGGTAATACCGGCGAACAGGTAATCATGTAACCGAGCGTTACACTTCGTCGCCTCGCGATCATCGAAATCGGCCTTGCGAACCGTAAGCTCCGGCTATCGAACAAGGAGTATATTCGATGGTTTGCTCACTCTCGCGGGGCGCGCTTGTTGCAGCGCTTCTGGTCCCGTGCATCGCATCTTCGGCTTCCGCGCAGACGCCGGATCGCCCGCCGCTTCCGAACGTTGCGTTCGCCGCTCAGCCGCCGTTGCCGGGCGCCCCCGGTGGACCGGGTGAGGCCGCTGGTCCGGGCGCACCTCGCGGCGACGCTCCGCCGTTCTCGCGCGACGGCTTCCGCCATCCGCCCCGGCCCCCGCTCGCGCAGGTGCTTTCCACACTAGAAACCGAGATCGGCATCCGCGCGAACCAGATCGACGCCTGGCGCGATTTCACCGATGCGTTCCTTGCGGTCGCCCAGCCGCCCCGCCCGCCGAAACCTCCGGTTCCCGCTGACGCGCCTGAAAAGGCGAAGCCGTTCGAACTGGCGTTGCGCCTCGCCGAGTCCGCGAGCCAGCGGGCAAAATCCGCCGACGCGCTCGTCAAGTCCGTCGAGGCCCTTCGCGCCAAGCTCACGCCGGAGCAGCTGACGAAACTCGCCGATGCGGAAGCCCGGTTGCGCTTTCCGCCGCCCCCTCCGCCGCATGAGCATCGCTCGTGAGGAGATTGATCCTCGCGCGAATGAATAACTTCGATCGGCGATAGGCTCAATCAAATCAATGGCATGGAGCGGCATGCACGTTCGTTGGGCGCCGCTCCAGAGGAGGGAAGGCCGCCGCGCTTTCCCTTTTCCCAGCTTCTCCAACCTTTGTGGACCTTTTTCGAAGATGCAATTTTACCAGAACGAACGCCTCGGGCTATTTCTCGACGGGCCGAATCTGTTTGCGGCGGCGAGAACGCTCGGTTTCATGATCGATTACGGCTCGCTTCTGCGGCTGTTTCGCAACTCGGGCCAACTCATTCGCGTGAACTACTATCTCCCGATCGCCGACGATTTCGCCACCTCGCCGCTGCGCGGCGTCTCGGACTGGCTTCAGTATAATGGCTACACCGTCATCACGAAGCCCGCGAAGGACTACGTGGATGCGAACGGCCGACGCAAGATCAAGAGTGGCATGGACATCGAACTGGCGGTTGACGCGTTGAGTCTCGCGAACTCGCTCGACCATATTGTGCTGTTTTCGGGCCTTGGCGATTTCTGCGGTCTGGTGTCGGCCTTGCAGCGGAGGGGGCGGCGTGTGACCGTCGTATCCACGATCCGCACGCAGCCGCCCATCGTCGCCGACGATCTTCGCCGCATGGCCGATCAGTTCATCGACCTCGCGGACCTCGCACCCATGATCGGACGCGCGCCCGCAGCGTAGCCAATTTGCCGCCTGCCGAAGTTACGCGTTCGTGGGGGAGATCAGCGCCATCAGATTGTCGTCAAGCCGACGCGCGGCTTCGTTGAAGGCTGGCAGCCGCGCTTCCGTCTCGCCTTCAAGCGCCGCCGCGCCTTCCTTGCCCAGCGCTTTTTCGAGGCTCGCGGCGTATTCCGGGATGTCGCGCCATTCGGGCACCGTGTCGGGAGTGATCTCGACATGGTACTGGAAACCGTAGGCGTGGCGGCCGACGCGTATCGCCTGCGTGGTGCAGGCTGCGTTGGATGCGAGCACGACACCACCTTCGGGCAGGCGCTTCACCTCCGAGCCGTGCCACTGGAAGATTTCCGCGCGAGGCGGGAAGCCCCGAAAGATCGGATCGGCGAGACCCGCTTCGGTCAGGTCGACATGCGTGAAGCCGACCTCGGGCGCGGCCATCGGGCCGACCTCGCCGCCAAGCGCCGCCGCGAGAAGCTGATGTCCAAGACAAATGCCGAGATACGGGCGGCCAAGCTCGACCACCCAACGGCGGATCGCGCGCTTTTCGTCCGCGAGCCAAGGCAATTCGTCTTCCTGCCAGACGTCCATCGGGCCACCCATGGCGACGAGCAGGTCGAACTCTTCGAGGTCGGGAATCTCGTCCCCTTCGTCGAGTTCGACCGCCAGCACCTCATGGCCCGCGTCGAGCCAGAAATCGAGGAAGACGCCGGGATGTTCAACCGCGAGATGCTGGAAAACGAGAATGCGCATGGTGAACCCCCGAAGCGTTTTCGCGCGAAACGGAGCCCGCCTCGCGCGATGAAAACATGTCAGAAAGATAATAGGAGTCTAGCCGATCTTGAAGTCCTTCACACCGGCCGGCATTTCCACGCCCGGCAGATTGCGCGGGTCGGGGATCGGTTCGCCGACATCGAAGCGGATCGGGATCGTACCCGCCCACGCCGGAAAATCATAGTCGGCATCATTGTCTTCGGGATGACCGGTGCGCACCTTCGCGGACGCCTCGTCGAGCGAAAGCGACAGGATCGTGGTTGCGTTCATCTCGGCCTCGGTGACGGGGCGCAGACGATCCCATTGGCCCGCGACATAGCCATCGACCATGCGCTTCAACTGCCGCTCCTTCTCCGCGCGGTCGGTAACTTGCTCGGCCTTGCCGAACACCATCACGGAGCGATGATTGACATTGAAGTTAAAAGCGGCGCGCGCCATGACAAATCCGTCGAGAATCGAGACGCAAAGACAGACCTCCGCACTCGTCGAAGCCTTCATCGCGCGCCCGGCCGCCGCGCCGTGCCAGTAGATGCGGTCGCCCTCGCGCCATTGCATCGTCGGCGTCACGATAGGCTTGCCGTCGTGGATGAACGCCACGTGGCAGAGCGGCTGCGCATCGAGGATGGCGTGGATGGTGTCCTTGTCGTACTTCGCGAGCCAGCGATAGCGGTTGACGGTCGTGCGCGCGCTCGGGGGAGTGCTGCTCGGAGTTTCGGCCTCGGTCATGATCGGGAACCTTTCTTGTATCACTCTATATATAAGTTCCGTTAGCAAGATCGAGGCCAGGCGTGAGCTTGTGTGTTGGCGCACGCGTTTGGTGCACGTTGAATCACGCGCCGAGCAAACTCCTACGCCTCACTTCACTTCACTGCACTTGGCACGCGCGCCCAACGTGCCGGATCAGCGCGACCGCATCCGCCGGAGGCTTTTTCTCGACGCGTCGATATTCGCGGCAGTCCGGCGTTCGGGTCAGAAGACCTGTGTCGACCATCTCCCGCCTGAGCAGCGCGTGATCGCCGAACAGATGGTTTGCGTTGAGAAGGCCGTTGACCTCGCGCTCGTGGAGAACCAGACCTGCGGGCCACCGCGACCACATCACCCAAAGGCAGAGATCGCGGTGGCTTGCCTTGGAGGGCCAGCGGATGAAGCGCCCGGCGGCATCGAAATACCGCGCGAGGCGTTCGACGCGAACAAAATCCACGGGCTCGGGCGCAATAGGCGTGCGTTCGAGCTTGGCCTCGGCCTCTTGTTGCGCCCGGAAATGCTGAAAGTTGCGAAATCCTGCTCCCCGCGCGAGCATGTTGAGCAATTCGACGTGGCCGGGCTTTTCTGGCGTGGTTTCAAGCTCGCGGCCGAGTGAACGGGCGAGTGCGGAAATATCGGTGGCGGCGTAAGGAAATACGGTTCTGGACATGGCTCATCCTCATGGCGCCAAACCGCTTGGAGAACGGGTCGCGGGTCGCTCTTGACGACTGGCACCGAGGGTGTCCCGTCGAAGGATAATGAGGGCAGGTTTAGCTTCCCAAAGGGAACAGCGACGCCTCGGTGAACTGCCGACCGACGCAAAGGATAATGCGAACGCTCTATTCGCGCAAGCTCGAACGCGAAGCTTCCGCTGCGGCGCGCGGCCCGTTACCGCAGCAGATCGTTCAGCGCGTCGGCGGGGATGGCCTTGTCGAGGTTGTTGAACTGGCCGAAGGCGAAGATTTCCTCGGCCTTGAGGCGCAGATTGCCAAGCAGCGAACGCATCAGCGCCGTGCCGAGTGCGACAGACGACGCGCCCGCCGCGTTCAACGCCTTCAGATCCGGCGCGGGTGTCAGCCCGACGGTGATCTGGAGCGGGCCGTCCACATGCGCGGAAAGCCGCTCGATAATCTGGATATGCTGCACGCCGGGCACAGCGATGCAGTCCGCGCCCGCCGCGAAATAGGCTTCGGCGCGCTCGACGGCGGTTTCGAACGGGGAATAGGGCGGCGGTTCGAGCAGGAACGCCTCGGTGCGGGCCGTCACAACGGCTGGAACGCGGGTTTCGAGCGCGGCCGCCTTCGCCGCCTTGATGGCCGCTGTCATGTCGTGCATCGAGGCCATCCCGTGCTGGCCGCCGCGTCCGCCGTCGCCGATGGTCACGCCCACGCACCCGGCCGAGATTACGGCGCCGACCGCTCGCCCGATCTCTTCCATGGACCGGCCGATAACGCCTTCGAGATCCGCGTTGACGGGTACGGAGAAATTCATCGCGACGCTCTTCGCAGTCTCGACGAGCGTGTCGAGCGGCACGCGGTCGCTCGGCAGCAGCCCGCACGACCACGCGACGGAAACGGGCGATATGCCGACGATATCGAAGCCCGCGTCGCCGATCACGCGCGCGGAAATGACGTCCCAGACCTCGGGCAGGATGAACGCCTCGCGCGCCTGCAAGCGCTTGCGGAAGCGGCGAACCTTTTCCTTCTGATCCCTGAGGGCGTTTTCGTCGATGCCTGATGCGTGATAGGAATCTGCGACATGGCTCGAAATCATCTCACACACTGCCCCTGCCCATTGGTCCGCGTCCTGCGAGGCGACGCCGGATAAGAGTGTTTTTTGGTTAAATGTCCTTCGCCGATCCCGCAAGCAAAATGCGGCCTTGCAATGGCGCGTCTCATGCCGTCCACACGCGCTTTCCGCCCGGCGTGCAACCTTGGATCGCCTGCTCTTTTTCGCTCGGGTGCGGGCGATGTTGGAACCTCCGAAAGCGACGCCATATTACGGCGGATCTGCCTTCAGACCGGACTTGTATCATGTTGCCTGCCTTGTCACGCCGAACCGCCGCTGCTCGTGCCGCCATGGCGCTCGTCGTTCTCGCCGCGCCGCTGGGGCTCGCTGTGTCACGTGCCGCCGAGGATCGCCCCGATGCGATCGCCGCCGCCCCGATCGTGGCACCCGACACGCGCGGGCTTCAGTCGGACGCGCTGCTTTCCGCCATCGATCGCATCCTGAAGCGCGCAGCGGCCGAGCGCGAGGCGGCGAAGACGCTGCCGAACCGTGACAAGTTCCTGTTCGAGCCGGTCTTCACCGAAACGCGGCAGGACCGGGAGAAATCCGTTCGCGCGCTCCTCGACGGCGCGCTCTCCATCGTCACCGACGCGCCTGTTCTGAAGTTTCAGGAGGACATCGCCCGCCAGCGCGAGAAGATCGCGGCGAACCGTGACCGCATCGCATCGTTGCGCGAGCGACGGCTCGACGCGCCGCAGGGCAGCGCTTGGCCGGCCATCCTCACCGAAACGAAGGATTCCATCGACGGGGCCATCGCCGCGCTTCAAGACGACATCAAGGAGCGCGAGGCCGACATCCTCCGCGTCAAGCAGGAGATCGGCAAGGCGCTCGATGTGGCGGGGATTCCGCTCAGTCAGGATCAGCTCGACCTGTTGCTCGACAGCGTGCTCGGCGGCGACCTTCTCAGGCTGATGACCGCGTATGAGGTTGCGAAAATCGCCGACCGCAAGCTTGCGGCGCTCGTGGTGCAGTCGAATGACGACCTGAAGGCCGCGCGGCGCTACTTCGCGATGCATGCGGCGCTGTTCGCGCTTCTCGTGCAGGCTCAGGAGTTGCTGATCGAAAAAATCGACAAGGTGTATATGGCGCGGCTCGACGGCATCATCGGCGACATCGCGAGGACGGGCGCGAAGACGCGGGATTTGATGGAGTCGGCGACGCGCGACGATCAGCGCCGCACGCTCGAAGCGAACGCCAAGGCGCAGGAGCTTTCGCGCAAGGTGTCGGGCTTCTATCGCGACTATCTCGCTACGCAGCGGCGACTTCTATGGCAGACCCGTGAAAAAACTCTGTTCGATCTGAATGTTGCCGACAATACCTACGAAACTGTTGAAGCGAGCTTTCAGTTGAAAGCGCTAATGGATGAAGCAAAAACGTCGTTCGATTCTTTGCAGAAGCTTGACGCTCCCGGCTTCGAGCAGATTTTCCGAAATGAAAATTTAAGGCGGGAATTCGAAACTCTTACCCGGAAGCTCGCGCCGGCATCGTGATGGCGGGAGCTGTCTCCCCGAATCAACAGGGCGGGGAAAATCCGACTGCATCGCGGCCTTTGCGCTTCGTCGAGTATGCGGTTCCGATCTATAGTTTTGGCGTCTAGCGGGACGATGGGTATTTCGAGATGCGGTTCGTACTAAGTCTGATTTTGGCAGGGGGCGTCTTTTCGGGCGCGCTCGCAAGCGACAATGACTGCGCGTACGACCCGAAAACCTCCGCGATGTCGCGCATCGTCGCCGCCGATTCCACGCACGGCGCGCTTTACGGCACGGCGCTGAATGCGCAATCGAACCGCTCCTATGCGCGGACACTAAACCTGCGCGACCGCGAAGTGGTTCTGACCTTCGACGACGGCCCGCTGGGCACGAACACGCGCACGGTGCTCGACACGCTCGACAAGCATTGCGTGAAGGCCACGTTCTTCTCCGTGGGGCGTATGGCGCTCGCCGATCCGAAGCTGCTCAAGGAATACGACCGGCGCGGCCACACCATCGGCACGCACACATTTTCGCATCCGTTCGCCATGGACCGTATGCCACCGCAGGACGCCATCGCCGAGATCGAAAAGGGCTTTGCGGCGGTCAGCCATGCGCTCGGTAAGCCCGTCGCGCCGTTCTTCCGCTTCCCCGGTCTTCGCGATTCGCCTGAGGTCGTCGCCTATCTCGCCAGCCGCAACATCAGCACGTGGTCGGTCGATGTGATTTCGGGCGATACGGACCCCGGCGCGAATGCCGCCAAGGTGACGCGGGATGTGCTGGCGCGCGTTCGCGGGGCAGGCAAGGGCATCATTCTTTTCCACGATATCAAGAAGCCGACGGCCGAGGCGCTGGACGGCATCATCACCGCGCTCAAGAAAGACGGCTACAAGTTCGTGCATGTCGTTTCCAACACGAACTACCAGCCCAATCCCGAAATGGTGGCAAACGCCGACACATTCCGCGCGAAGCCTGAAACAGCCGCCACGGCTGGCCGGTGGACGGCGCGGGCCGAGATCAAGGCCGGAAGCGTGGACGTGATGCGGACCGAGTGGGTCGAGTTGAAGCTCGCGAATGAGCAGCTTACCGGCAAGGCGCGCTCCGAGACGGCCAGCGCGGGCGGCCAGACGGCTAGCGGCTACGTGGCGACCAGCACGAGCGGTGGCGGTAACGGCGGCCAGACCGGCGGCGCCTATATGGCCAACAGTTGGCTCGTGACGGGCCAAATCCAGTAACGACCGCGCGTCGCCAGAGCGTGTTCGATAGGTCCATCGTTCCGGCGTCCGGCGACCGGCGTCACACGTGCTGCGATGCGCGGTGCTGACGTCCGGCGGTAACGCGAGCCCGACGGCATAGCGCAAAGCCCGCGTGCGAGCGTGAAGGAAGGGGACAGCGCTCAATCGCAGCTTGTTGTGGCCTTTCGCGATCCGCTATGTTTGCTCCCTCAAAGGGGTGGCGAGCAGGCATGAGACAGGACGAAGCACTTCAAATCCTCAAATCGGGGGCGAGCGCCTTCCTCACCGGCGAGCCGGGCAGCGGGAAGAGCTACATCGCATCGCGCTTCGTCGGCTATCTGCGCCGCGAGGGCATCGCCGTCAGCGTCACTGCCTCGACCGGTATCGCGGCCGCTCAACTCGGCGGCATGACGGTGCACGCGTGGAGCGGCATCGGCACGCGCTCGACGCTATCGCGCTCCGACCTCGACTTCATCGCGCGCAACCGCCGCGTCACCGACCGCATCAAGAAGGCGCGCGTGCTCATCATCGACGAGGTGTCGATGCTGTCCGGGCAGACGCTCACCGCTGTCAGCCAGGTCTGCCAGTATGTCCGCAAGTCGCCCGCGCCTTTCGGCGGCATCCAGACGGTGTTCGTCGGCGACTTCTTCCAGCTTCCGCCCGTGGTCCGCCGTGACGAGCATCCGGGTGCCGAGACGGAAAGCCAGGACGAGGCCGACGCGTCGCCCTTCGCCTATGCGAGCCGCGCGTGGCGCGACCTCGACCCCGCCATTTGCTACCTCACCGAGCAGCATCGCCAGACCGACCGCGAGTTCTCCGAGCTTCTCGGCGCGATCCGCTCGAACGCCTGCCGCCGCGAGCATCTCGATATCCTCGGCAGCCGCAAGCCGACGCGCGAAACGCTGCCGCACGGCATCACGCGGCTCTACACCCACAACATGGACGTGGACCGCATCAACTACGCCGAACTCATGAAGCTGCCGGGCGAGCCAAACGTCTTCCTCATGAGCACGATGGGCGACAAGGTGCTATCCGAGGGGCTGAAGCGCGGCTGTCTTTCGCCGGAAGAACTGGCGCTGAAGCTCGGCGCGGTGGTGATGTTCACCAAGAACGACCCCGAAGGCCGTTTCGTGAACGGCACGCTCGGCGTCGTATGCAACTTCGACCGCGACGGCGGCTGGCCGGTGGTCGAAACGAAGAGCGGCTTCACGGTCACCGCGAAGCCCGCCGAATGGAAGGTGCAGGAGGACGACGCAGTGAAGGCGGGCATCGAGCAGGTGCCGCTGCGTCTCGCCTGGGCGATCACCGTGCACAAAAGTCAGGGCATGTCGCTCGACGCGGCGCTGATGGATCTGTCGAATGCGTTCGAATACGGGCAGGGCTATGTTGCGCTGTCGCGGGTTCGCTCGCTCGGCGGGCTTCATCTCCTCGGCTGGAACGAGCGCGCGCTTCGCGTGCACCCGGAGGCGCTGGCAAAAGACGCCGATTTCCGCGAGGCTTCAGCCAGCGAATCCGACCGGCTCGCCGCGCAAGGGGCGGAGGCGATCGAGGCGCTGCGCGTTTCGAACCTGCGCGACATGAAGGGGCTGCCCGCCGGTCCGGCCGCAGCGTCGCACACCGCCGCCCAGCCCGCGCCCACCGCAGACGCGGAGAATGGCCGCATCGCGAACGCCTACAAGAAATGGAGCGAGGAGGAAGAGACCGACGTGTCGACTCGCTACAAACGCGGCGAGAGCGTTAAGGCCATCGCCGCCGCTGTCGGCCGTCAGGAAGGCGGCATTCGCGCGCGGCTCGTGAAGCTCGGGCTCATCATGAAATAATGGCACCGCCCGCGAAAGGTGACAGGGCGGCCGAATTCTGCTTTCTAAGCTCTCGAAGAAGAACACCGGCCGCGTTTTCCTCCCCACCGAAGACCTCATGCAACCCATCATCGCCGTCTCGAACGTCAGCAAAACCTACGCCTCGGGCCTCGTCGCGCTCAAGGGCGTGAGCCTCGACATCGCGCCGGGCGAGATTTTCGCGCTGCTCGGGCCGAACGGCGCGGGCAAGACGACGCTGATCAGCATCATCTGCGGCATCGTGAACGCAAGCGGCGGCACGGTCACGGTTGGCGGCCACGACAACGTGACGGATTATCGCGCTGCGCGCTCGCTGATCGGGCTTGTGCCGCAGGAACTCGCGACCGACACGTTCGAGCAGGTGTGGGCAACGGTTTCATTCAGCCGCGGTCTTTTCGGCAAAGCGCCGAACCCCGCTTTCATCGATCAGGTGCTGAAGGATCTCTCGCTCTACGATCGCCGTTACAGCAAGATCATGACGCTGTCGGGTGGCATGAAGCGCCGCGTCATGATCGCGAAGGCGCTCGCGCACGAGCCGCAAATCCTGTTTCTCGACGAACCGACGGCAGGCGTCGACGTTGAACTGCGCCGCAGCATGTGGGAGTTGATCCGCAAGCTGCGCGAGGCGGGCGTGACCATCATCCTCACCACGCACTACATCGAGGAAGCGGAGGAGATGGCGGACCGCATCGGCGTCATCAACAAGGGCGAGATCGTGCTCGTCGAGGAAAAGGTGGAGCTGATCCGCAAGCTCGGACAGAAACAGCTCATCCTCGATCTTGCGCAGCCGCTCGCGGCGCTTCCGCCGGAACTAGGCCGTCATAGTCTTCTGCTCGCCGGGAACGGCCAGCAACTCGTTTATACCTACGACACCAAGGGCGAGCACACCGGCATTACGGCGCTTCTGAATGAGCTTTCAGCGGCGGGCATCCGCTTCAAGGATCTGAACACGAAACAAAGCTCGCTCGAAGATATCTTCGTGGGGCTTGTGAGCGGCAAATGAACTGGCGCGGCGTTTACGCAATCTACAAGTTCGAGATGGCGCGCATGCGCCGCACGCTGCTGCAAAGCGTGGTCTCGCCCGTCATCTCGACGGTGCTTTACTTCGTGGTGTTCGGCTCGGCCATCGGCGGGCGCATCACCGACATGCAGGGCGTGACCTACGGCGCGTTCATCGTGCCGGGCCTCATCATGCTGACGATCCTGACGAACTCAGTGGCGAACGCGTCCTTCGGCATCTATTTCCCGCGCTTCCTCGGCACGATTTACGAAATTCTGTCAGCGCCAATCTCCGGCCTCGAAATCGCGCTCGGCTGCGTCGGCGCGGCGGCGACGAAATCCATCATTCTCGGCCTGATCGTGCTCGCAACCGCCGGTCTGTTCGTGCCGCTCGACATCGCACATCCGGTGGCGATGATCGGCTTCCTTGTGCTGACCGCGATCACCTTCAGCCTGTTCGGCTTCCTGATCGGCATCTGGGCCGATAATTTCGAGAAGCTTCAGGTGATCCCACTGCTCGTCATCACGCCGCTGACCTTCCTCGGCGGGGCGTTTTATTCCATCCATGTGCTGCCGCCCGCGTGGCAGACGGTGACGCTGTTCAACCCGATCGTCTACCTCATCAGCGGTTTCCGCTGGTCGTTCTTCAACATCGCCGACGTGAGTCCCGGCGTGAGCCTCGCCATGACGGCGGGTTTCCTCTCGCTGTGCATCCTCGCGGTCTACTGGGTGTTCCGCACCGGTTACCGGCTGAAGACGTGACGGCTCGGAAAAGCCCGAAGCCGAATACGCTTGTAGAGCACTTTTGGCGATAGCGCCAATCGCCGAAGCATTGTCTCAGACGCGAGCGCCTTTTACCTTCGTTCGCCCGGCCCCTCTTTTCAGGATCGGCTTTGACGGCTCATCAATGTCGAATTCGTCGAGGAATTTCTCGCGGATTGCGTTGAACGCCTGCTCAATTTTACCCCAGACCAGAACGCGATCTTCCGCGGTCGAAGCGCCACGGGCAGGGTCGAGCGTTTCGAAAGCCCGCCGCATGTCATGGAGAGGCTCGAAAGGGTAGGCACCGATCAGTTCGTTCGTCTCGCCGACATTGGCATAGACGATGCGCATGTTGTCGATGCATTCGGAGAGTTGCGTAAAAGTTCTCCAATATTGGTCGGCATCCGGTTCCGACGTCTTGCAATAATAGAGCAGAACCCCTTTCGTCTTCACAATTTCGCGCCATTGCTCCCGCAAGGAATCAAGAAAGTTCTGCCTTCTCTGATAAATATTCGCCAGATAAGCGACTGCGATGGTTGCGATCAGAAGCGAAGAATCCTTTATGAACTCATACAGATTGGAAAGGCGGGAGTTGTCATCGTTGATCTTTGACAAAAGCGATAAGGCGATGAAGCCCACAAGAACGGCAACGACAATGCGGAGGATGTGATTCTGCCGACGACGAGTCATTGATTCTCACGCTTTCTTCGGAATGGCAGTCAGCCCAATATCGCTCGCGGAATGACTGACGCGACGTGCATGTCACAGTTTCGGTAAAGCTTCGCCATTTCCCCTTACGAATACGGCGGCGGCATGGCGCGGCTCTGGTGGTCATATGTCTCCAGTCGTAGCCACGCCCTTCCGTCTCAGACCAGAATGACCTATATTCTGGTCTGGAGGACGCTCACATGACACATTGGCAGGTTCAGGACGCCAAGGCGCACTTGAGCGAGGTGATTGAGCGCGCGCAGGGCGAAGGTCCGCAAATCATCACGCGGCATGGGGCCGAGCGAGCGGTCGTTCTTTCGATGGAGGATTACCGGCGGCTTGCGGCGGGTTCGGGCGGCTTCAAGGCGCATCTGCTGGGCGGCCCGAAGGTCGGGGAGTTCGAAACGCCGCGAAGCCGCGACACGGGCCGCGATTTCGACTTTTAGGTTTCGAGTCGGCTGCCGGTTGGCGTAAACGCGTCACTCTTGCGCTCGCACCAGCCGCGCCGCACGAAGCTCCCACAAGGCTCCCACGAAGCTCACCCCGAATTGCTTCAGTCGTGAATCAATCGCGGCGCACAGCTCCTCCACCCGCTCCATCTGAAAGCGCACCATGGCTGGCTACCTCCTCGACACCTGTGTGCTGTCGGAAACGCGCAAGCTGCGTCCGAATGCGGGTGTGATCCGCTTTCTCGAAGGCGCCGACGGAACGAAGCTCTATCTCAGCGTGCTGACCATCGGCGAAATGAAAAAGGGCGTCGAGAAGAAGCGTCTTTCGGACGCGGTCGCCGCCGACCAGATCGGCCGCTGGGCTGACCGCATCGAAACGGATTTCTCCGACCGTATCCTCGACGTGACCGCTGAAGTGGCCCGCGTCTGGGGCGCGCTCAGCAAGGAAGGCCGCGCGCCGGTGATCGACACTCTGATCGCGGCGACGGGGCTTGTGCACGGCCTTACCGTCGTGACCCGCAATGTGAAGGATTTCGTCGCAACCGAGGTGCCGCTTCTCAATCCGTGGGAATGACGCCGCTCCACTAAATCAGCCCGCGACCGCTGTAGCGCCACGGCATCATTTCCGGCCGCCCTGTCGCCAACCTGCCACATACGGGCGCTATCCAGCGTTGCATCGCCCGCCCTCGCACCGCAAAGCAAACCCTTGTCCTCCGATCAGCATCTCAGAGGCGTTCTCATCGCCTTTCTCGCCTTCTTCGCCTATGCCGTGAGCGACGCCTCGGTGAAGGCCATCGCGGGCGCGATCCCGGCTTACGAATCGGCCTTCCTTGGAACGCTCATCGGGCTGGCGGCGCTGCCGCTCGCGCTCGCGAAGGGGGAAGGGTTCTTCGACATGGTGCGTACGACGAACAGGCCGCTCTGGTTTGTTCGGTTCGTCTCGTCGGCTCTGAGTTCGGTCGGCGCGATCGTGGCCTTCACGCATCTTTCCATGGCGGAGGCTTTCGTCCTCATCTTCCTCATGCCCTCGCTCATCATCGTCCTGTCGGTGGTTTTCCTGAAGGAGCGTGTCGGCGTGCGGCGGTGGTCCGCCGTGCTGATCGGTTTCGCGGGCGTGCTGATCGTGCTGCGTCCCGGCTTTCGCGAGCTTACCGTGGGTCATCTGGGGGCGTTCATCTGCGCGCTCGGCGCTGCTGTTTCGGTGGTGATCCTGCGCGCCATGGGGCCGAAGGAAACGAATGCATCGCTGTTCGGAGCGGGCATGCTCGGCGCGATCGTCCTTTGCGGCCTCGCGTCGATCCCGACTTTTCAGATGCCGACGCGGATCGAGTGGGTGCTGCTCGCCTCATACGGGCTGCTGGCGGCGGTTGCCAGCGTGCTGCTCATCCACGCGACCGCCGAAGCGCCAGCTTCGCTCGTCGGAACGACGCAATACAGCCAGATGATCTGGGCGGTGCTGTTCGGTTATCTGTTCTTCGGTGATGACGTCGACGCGCCGATGGCGGCGGGGATCGCGCTCATCGTCGGGTCCGGGATGCTGACGCTGATGCGCGAGAAAAAACGCGGCGTGGTCTTGCCGCCGCAGGTTCCCTGATCGGCCGCCATCCGTTTTGCGACAGCCAGTGCTATGGGGCCAGCCATGCGCGCCACGGCAGGCAGCCATGTCGTCGCCATCGCTCAAGCTTGGGAAAACCCGCAAGGGGTAGGGTGGCGGCTTGTCGCGGGCATCGCCAACTAGCGGAGCGACCACGAGCAGAAAGCGCCGGATGGCTATTCCACACGAGACAGAGCTGGTGATCCTGTCGGTGGCGATCTCGCTCATCGGTGCCCTGACGGCGGCCATCCTCATGTCAAATCTGGATCGGCTTCGCGGCGGCGAAAGGCGCGCCCGGCTTCTCATGGCCGGGCTGGTGCTCGGCGGCGCGATTTGGACGACGCATTTCGTGGGCCTGCTGGCGCTCGAATCGCCAGTTAATCTCGGACATAACCCGGAGCTGCTCGCCCTTTCTGCGCTCGTGGCGTTCACCGGAACCACCGCCGCGCTGCTTCTCGTCGGCATAAGGTCGGACGGGGCCGCGACACGTCTGCCGCTCGCCGCGACGCTCCTCGGCTTTACGCTCGTGCTTACGAATTATTCGGGCCTCGCGGCGGTAGCCGGGCGGGAACTGCGCTTGTCCTGGTTCCTGACGGTCATAGGCGTCGCGATTTCGATCCAGGCGGCAATCGTTGCGCTATGGCTCCTGTTGCGGATACGGCTGCGGGGCATCGTGTTGACAAGCGCGGGCGCTGTGGCGCTCGGCATCGTCCTTTCATCGACGCATTATATGGCGGTCGCGTCCACCATGCGCCTCGACGAGACGCTTGCCGTTTTGCCGCGTGCGGTGGAGCAAACGAGCGACCAGTCACTCGCATGGACGGCCACCATCGCGCTTTACGTCGTGTGCAGCGTTTGTCTTTGCGTCTTCGTGCTCTCTCAGTTCCGCTCCGAGCAAAAATGAATGCGCGCGCCTGCGCGGCCCGGCCTATTGCATGAGGACTTCGACTAGGGTCGTGTCGCCCGCCGCAATCGTGAAAGCTCCGGCAAATTGACGCTCGCCATGCTGCGCCGCCACGCGGTACTCTCCCGCCGCGAGCACGTGCGTCGGGAACGCGCCCGCGCTTTCGCGGATCACCTCGCCGCCGGCATTGTAAATCGTCCACCGCGTGCCGGCGACCGCCTCGCCGCCCCTGCGTTGTACGAGCTTAAGCGTAACCTTGCCCGCGTCGTGATCGACGTTCGCCTCGGCGATCTTACCGGGTTCGATCACGATGTCCGTCGATACGACCGAGTTCGCGTCGCCGTACGTGCTGACGATGTGATAAATGCCGGAGTTCAGGCGAATGACGATACCCGGCCGGAGATCGCCGAAAAGCCGCTGCCGGTTGCCCGTCTGATCTTGCGCATCGGAGTAGATTTCGAGCTTCAGCAGGTGTTCGGCCACGATGGGGCCATGCGCCAGCGTAGCCATCAGCCGAAGCCCGCCCGCGTTGACGACGAAATCCTCGTTGGAGGGGGTCTGCGGCCAGACGTCGATCTTTCGCGTAAGGTTTGCGCGGCCGTAGGCGACGTTCACGAGATACCGGCCCGGCTTCAGTTCGATTGTTGGGCGTGCCTCGTGAATTTTCGTGACGATCTTGTAGGTGCCGTCGCGGGCGTTACGCTGCTGGAAGACGCGCCAGACCACATCGGCCACCATGGGCGCGCTGCCCTCGCTCAGATAAGCCGTGAGGGTGACCGGAGCGGGCGGCCCTGAATTCGGGGGTGCGGGCCGCGAATGCGGCTGCTCGGCCTCCATGCCTGCGTCGGGCGGAATGACGGCTTCGGCGTCGGTCGGGATTTCCTCGCCATCGACGACGTTCGGGCTGCCTTTGTATTTCGTCGCGGCGTCGGCGACGGCGAATCCCATCGCCACGCACAGCATCGCCGCGAGCGCGATTGCGAAGGCGCGTCCAAGGAGCGCCGGTGTTGCAGCGCACATCGATTTTTCCGCCCGGAAAGTCGTCATCGGATGTTCAGGTCGTCCTCATCCTCTTGAAGCGTCTGCTTCGCGGGAAACGCTAGAAACTGCCTTCGATGAAATTGAGGCGAAAGCGGTCACTCCCCGAGATTCGTCGTCTTTACCTCTCCCGCGACGATGACGATTTCGGCTCGGCGCGGCGCGTCCGGCTTGTTCTTCGCCCGGCATTCGAGGTCGTAGCGGCCCGCCCTCAGGATGAAATGGGGCTCACCGCCCGCCGCGCGGACCAAGGGCGACGCCGCCGCGCGTTCACCGCCCGCCTCGTAGACCGCGCACACGCCGTCCTGCTTGCCGAAGGGCAGGGCGATTTTCGCTTCGCCCGCATCGAGAATGATGTTTTCCGCTGTCGTCCGCCCCGCCGCGACGCTCACGGTCCGCACGTCGCGGATCGCGCCATAGACGGTTTCAAGGCGATAGGTTCCCGCCGGAAGATCGATGCGCGGCGATGCGCCAGACAGCCGAACGAGCGGCGGGCCACCCTTCGCGGCCGGGTTGGCGCCGTCGGCAAAAAGGCGATGCCATGCGGGAAGCGCCGTCTGCGCTGTTGGGGCGGCGAGCGTCCTGATTGCGAGCGTGCCGACGTTCAGCGCCATACTGACGACGGAAACCTTTCCGCCTTCAACGCGCACCGGCGTTTCAAGCCGCGAAAGCCCTGCTGTGGCCGCGAGGATGTAGCTGCCGCTGTTTACCTGAAAGATCGCGGGCGCGATGCTTGAGCGGCCGATTTCTTCGCGCGCCCCGTTTGCGCCCTGCCGACAGAGCGTGAAGAATGCACCCACCGCCGGATCGCCGCCAGGCAATCTCAGCGCTTCGACGGCAATCGTGCCAGCGTCAAGCGGCACAGTGCGCTCAACTCTTGAACCCTCGACCGCAAATTCCGCGCTCGCCGTGGCAAGGCCATAGGTGAGTTGGACCTTGTAACGGCCGTCCGGCAATTTGGCTTTCGCCTGTCCGCCACCGCCGACCCAGAGCGGCGCGTCAGCCTCGCGCATCTGACCGGTGGGGGTCGGCACGATCTTGAAGATTTCCCATGTCACTCCGGCGTCGAGCATCGGCAAGCCCGGCGCGAGCGTGGCGGAAAGGACGACGTTCGGCTCGGGCTGCGCAGGTGCGGGCGGCGCTGGCTTGTTGTCGGCGGGTGCAGCAGGCGGCGGGGGAGGCGGCGCGGAAGGCGCGGCTTCGCCCGGCGTGGCGGCGACGGTTTTGGCGGCGTCCGCCTCCAGCGGCGAAGGAACGGCGGTTGTCGCGGGTTTGGCGGGCGCGCCCTCAGGCGGGGCAGACTCGCTCGCGGGGGCGGCCTTCGCCGTCTCGGCCTGTGCGTCGGCCAGGGTCTGGCGCAGCGCCTTGTCGAGATCGGCGGGCGCCTTGATCGCGGTGAAGGTGCCGCCCATGGCCTTGGCCGCGCAGGTGTAGGCGGCCGCCGCCTTCTCGTTAGCGCCGAGGCCGAACACGGTGAGTTTCGCCTGCGGCGCTGCGTCGTGGAGCGCGCGAGCCGCCGCGCAGACATCGGCCGCGCAGTCGTCGCCGGTGCCCGCGATCAGCACAGCGGAAACGGGCCTGTCGCCGCCGAATGCGATCACCGCCTCTTCGACGGCCGAGAACGCGGGCGCGCGCCCTGCTTTCGGCTCGATCTTGGCGAGTGCCTTGGTCAGAGCTGGCAGCGTCGCTTCCCGCGACTGACCCGACAGCGAATCGGCGCGATCTGCGCACTTCTTCTGCGGATTACCGCCAAACGTCCACAGCGAGACGCTAGCGCCCGGACCGAGCTTCGCGAGCGCGCTGGTGATGCTTGCCCGCGCGATGTCGATCTTCGTCTTTGCACCGAGATGCGCGTTCATCTGCGCCGTCGCATCGAGCACGATCACCGCGCGTGTCTCGGCAGCCGCCGCTCCCATCGCCGAAAGCAGCATCAGGCCGCCGACGCAAAAGCCGCCAAGGAGACCCGCAAGACCCGTCCGCATCGCAAACCCCTTTTTCGCGCGTCAAGCATCATTATCCGGCAAAGGTTACGTCGCGCTTTCCCGGATGCCGAGGGCGCACGGTCAGAACCGGAACTGTTCGGCGAGAATGCGCTCTTCAAGCGCGTGGCCCGGATCGAAAAGGAGCTTCAGCCCGATGGCGCGCTCCTCGCGAATCGAAACGGAGAGCACGTTACGGAACTCGGCATGGTCGGCCACAGCGCTCACGGGGCGTTTCCCGGCTTCCTGCACCGTGATCTTCACATGCGCCTTGTTCGAGAGAAGCGCACCGCGCCAGCGCCTCGGCCTAAACGGGCTGATGGGGGTGAGCGCAAGCAGCTTGGCCTTCAACGGCAGAATCGGGCCGCCCGCCGAGAAATTGTAGGCGGTGCTGCCCGCTGGCGTCGCCACCAGCACGCCGTCAGCGACGAGTTCGCCGATGCGCTCCTTGCCATCGACCGAAATCGACAGCCTAGCGCTCTGCGCGGTCTGGCGGAACAGATGGACCTCGTTCACAGCGAGCGCGTTGAGCGTCTCGCCCGCCATGTTCTCGACCTGCATCTTGAGGGGGTGGATGATCGACAGTTTGGCGTTGGCCACGCGTTCGGGCAGGTCGTCCTCGATGAATTCGTTCATGAGGAAGCCGACCGAGCCGCGATGCATGCCGTAGATCGGCACCTCGGTGCCCATGAAGCGATGGAGCGTGGACAGCATGAGCCCGTCGCCGCCCAGCGCCACGATCACGGTCGCCGAGGACGGGTCCACCGCGCCATAACGCTTTGCGAATTTCTTCAGGGCGGCCTGTGCTTCCGGCGCGGGGCTTGCAACGAAGCCGAGGCGCACCTTATCCGCGAAGACCGCGCCGCGGCTCGTGGCCTGGCTTACCTCGGCCATGAGAATCCGGCCCTGTTGTCCGGCAAGCCGGCCAGCCGACATGCGATGCGCATTCGTGAACCCGTCCGAGATGAAGCCATGACCGAAGATGCCGCAATGATCGTCATATATACCACGCTTCCGAGTGAAGAGGATGCTCAGAAATTAGGCAGCGCGCTGGTGGAAGAGAAGCTCGCCGCCTGCGTCAATATTCTTCCCGGAATGGTTTCAATTTATCGATGGCAAGGCGCCGTCGAAAACGGAAACGAAGCCGTCATGCTCGTTAAAACCAGAAAGAGCCTGAAGGTGCAGGTGATGCGTGAAATTTCTGCTCGCCATCCCTACACGGTCCCCGCCATCCTGGTTTTCGAGCCCAGCGATGTGGCGGCATCTTATCTCGAATGGCTCTGCAATCAAACCGCCACCTCGCGCTAGCTCATTGAGCCGAAATTATGGCAAGCTTCGCGCAAGGTTGGTGCTTTTTCGCAACGCTTCCACATCAACAATCCTAAAACCCTCGAAAACAGAGGTACTTAAAGGATGAATCAACGAACTTGCATTCATAGAGGTTCGCAATCATCTTAGGTTTGTAGCGGGGGAGTAAAGTGCATGGGTAGGCAAGGAAAGTTGAAGGAGGCAGCACTGGCGTGTTGTATCGCCTTGTCGCTTGCCCAGCAGACGACGACAGCGGAAGCCTTCACGGCCGAGCCGGTAACACCTCCGGCTGCGACGCAGGTTCCATCGTCACCGCTTGCACAACCGGCCCAGCCTCAGGCGGAATTCAACGCGCCCGGGGAGCAGGTCGCCAAGTCGGGCGGCACGGAAGTTTCCATCCCCGGCATCGGCATCGTCGGCACCCTGCCGAAGCTCGATTTCGGCCTTGAACTGCTGTACGGCCCGAAAAGTGGCGGTTCCGCGGCGGAACTGTCGGCTCCGCCCCTCCAATTCGATCAACGCGCGATCGAAAAGGACGACGTGCAGATCAAGGGCACCTTCACACATAAATTCTGACATCAGCCAGCGGGCTTTCGATGACCTCGCGCTTTGTCTCGACGCTTAAGATCTGGGCTTGCGCGGGCGTTCATCTTCTCACCGCGAGCGGCGCTGTCTTCGGCCTTTTCGCGCTCATGGCTGCGAGCGACTCTCAATGGGAGATCGCATTCGCTTGGCTCGGGGTCGCGCTGGTGGTGGACGGCATCGACGGTCCCCTCGCCCGAGCGCTCGACATCAAGAAGACGCTGCCGCGTTTTTCGGGCGAAGATCTCGACCATGTCGTCGACTACCTGACCTATGTCACCGTACCCGCCTATATGGTGGTGACCTCGCCCATCGCGCCCGAGGGCCTTCGCCTGCCGCTGGCGGCGCTCATCATGCTCTCATCGCTCTATCATTTCTCCGACAAGGAGAGCAAAACGGCCGAGGGCTATTTCGTCGGTTTCCCAGCCATCTGGAACGCTGTCATTCTTTACTGCTTCGTGCTCGGCCTCGATCAGGCGATCGCAGCCGGCGTGATCGCGGTTTGCGTGGTCTTCACCTTCATCCCGTTGTGCTGGGTGCATCCGGTGCGCGTTCGGCGTTTGCGCCTCCTCACGCTGGGTGTTGCGCTGGCATGGGGCGCGGCAGCAATCTCGGCGATTGTCCACGGATTTCCCGGCACGCTCGGAGAACGGATCGTTTTCGTGGTTGCGGCGGTTTACCTGATCGCGGTCGGCGTCAGCGGGAGAAGGCGAAGCGCTTCGCCATCCGATACATCGAAGTTGGCGACACAGTCCGGCGCTTGATTTGAGGACCGCTCTGCGAGCGGATGAACAACCGTGGAATTGCTACTCGATCCGTCAGTGTGGGCCGCCCTCGTCACCTTGACGGCGCTCGAAATCGTCCTCGGCATCGACAACATTGTGGTGCTGTCGATCCTCACGCAGCGTCTACCGCCGGAGCAGGCAAGACAGGCGCGCGCCATCGGGCTCACCCTCGCGCTCGTGCTGCGGATCGCGATGCTGTTCGCGATTTCATGGATCATCCACCTCACCTATCCCGTGTTTTCAGTCATCGGGCGTGAATTCTCGTGGCGCGATCTCATCATGATCGGCGGCGGTCTGTTCCTGCTTGTGAAGGCCACGCAGGAAATTCACGCCTCTGTCGAAGGCGATGGACACGCGAGCAACTCAGCAGCCAAGGCGAGTTACGGGGCCGTCATCGCGCAGATCGCGCTGATGGATGCGGTCTTCTCGCTCGATTCAATCATCATGGCGGTTGGCCTTGCACAGCACATCGAAGTAATGGTGGCGGCTGTCTGCATCGCAATCGCAGTAATGTTTCTTGCGGCGAACCCGGTCGCGGAATTCATCAAGAGGCATCCGACGACGAAGATGCTCGGCCTTGCCTTTCTATTCCTGATCGGCGTGGCGCTCATCGCGGACGGCTTCGAGGTCCACATCCCGCGGGGCTACATCTACTTTGCGATGGGCTTTGCGGCGGTGATCGAGGCTTTCAACATATGGGCGAAGGCGCGTCGCGAGCGCGCCGCCCCGCAGGCCGCGCGTGCCGAATCAAAACCGGCTACGCGCCCCGTTTCTGTCGCTGCGCCGTCAGCCGGAGGGGGTGCATCAGACGCAGGCAGGCCGCCTCGACGGGGGAAATCCCCGCAAAAACAGCGCCGTCGATAGGCTACTTGCGGCAAACCCTCGCGTTTTCTCCACAACCGGGAGCCGCGCCATTGACTTGGCCGCGGTCTTGGCCCTGATTTCGTCCATAACGCCCGCTAGCCAGTGGTTGCGGGTTGGGTACCAATATCGGGAAGGGGAATCATGCGCGGCCTTATCGTTACGGCCTTCGCGGCGTTCATGATCGCGGCGGGAGCGGCCCCTTGCGTCGCCGAGCGGGTTACGATCGACCATCTCGGGCTCGACCTTACCGCCAATCTGGAACTTGCGCCGGGCAAGTCGCTGAAGGGCGACGGCGCCGTGCTGATCGTCCACAACACGCTCGGCAGCGACCGCATGGAGCCCATCGCGACGCTTCAGGACGCGCTGCGCGACCACGGCATCAATACGCTTGCGATTACGCTCGGGCTTGGCATCGATAACCGTAAGGGCAACTTCAACTGCGCGCTGGAACAGGCCCATCACCACGAGGACGCGATCGACGAGATTGCGGACTGGGTGAAGTGGCTGAAGGACAAGGGCGCGTCTTCCATCACCGTCGCGGGGCATGGCCGCGGCGCCAACCAGGTGGCGCTTTACGCCATCAACCGCCTCGACAAGTCCGTGAAACGCGTCGTCCTGATGGCTCCGCTGATGCAGACGGAGGAAAGCGCCGAAGCGGAATATCGCGCTATTTTCAAAGGTTCGCTCCGGCAGGAACTCGGGAAGGCCGAGGAACTCGTGGCGAGCCAGAACGGCAATCAGTTCGTGAATGTGCCGGGCTTCCTGACCTGCTCAAATCCGGCGGTGACGGCGGGTGCGTTCGCGAACTATTACGGGTCCAACCCTAAATTCAAGACGACCAACCTTCTGCCGAGCATCAAGCTGCCGGTTCTGATTGCGGTCGGCGACGGCGATCCGGCGCTCCCCGAAATCAAGGCGGCGGAGGGTGAGTTTTCGCAGCTCAAGACGGTGACGCTGGCGGTGGTTCCCGGCACCGATCAGAACTTCCACGACCTCGGCGCGGAGGAACTCGCCAAGAAGGTCAAGGAATTCCTCGTTCACCGCGTGCAGGGATAAGGCCGAACTCGGCGAACTGGCCAGCACGTTCAGCGTTTTCCTCGGCCACATCAGAGGGGAAAAGTCCGCGTGTCAATTCCGCAGATGAGAGATCGTATTATCGTAAGCATCGGCGGCAACTATAATTCACGGTTGATCGGTGAAGCATTCCCGCGCTGGTACGAAGTATTCAGAATGCGCTCTCAAATTCGATGTAAAAATACAACTTGCATCGATCTTCGATCCGTACACTTTCAAAAAACACAAGCCATCGGGGCCTGACTCAGCCATCTTACGCACAGATTCAAACGTCAAACGGCAAGGGCGTGGGCTATGGTGGGATTGAAACAAGCTGCGGCTTGTGTTGCGTTTCTGGGCCTCGCAGCGAGCGGCGCTCAGGCGTCGGACCTGTTCAGTGCGGATGGCGGATATAAGGATGGCGCGGCGGCACCTTACTGGGTCGTCACCGTTGGCGGCTACGCCGCTGTCGAGCCGTCTTTCCCGGGCTCCAAGGAGACGGACTTCACGTTCCGCCCGATCTTCGATTTTTATCGCGCTGGCGAAAGCGAATGGCTGAGCCTTCCGAACGACTCGTTCGGCTTCACGCTCTATCAGACGAGTAATTTCCGATTCGGCGTTGCGGGCAACTACATCGACGACCGCAATGTTAGCGACGACCGCCGCGCCCTCCAGGGCCTCCAGGACATCGACTACACGATCCAGCTCGGCGGCTTCGCCGAATACTATCCGGTGCCGTTCATCCGCACCCGCATCGAAGTGCTGCAGGGCATCACCGGCGCGGAAGGCTTCGAAGCCAACCTCATCGCGGACTTCATCTATCGCCCGGCTGCGCAATGGCAGTTCACGGTTGGTCCGCGCCTCAAGTTTGTCGATGGCCAGTATAACTCCGAGTTCTTCTCGACGCCGGCGTCATATCTGAATTTGGGGCGAGCTTACAATGCTGATGGCGGCTTGAACTCTTGGGGCGTCTCCAGCAGCGCGCGATATGACGTCAACGAGCGCTGGTCTATTCGCGGCTTCGCGGAGTGGAACCGCCTCGAAGGCGACGCGGCCGACAGCCCACTCGTCAAGCTTCGCGGCGACGAGAACCAGTGGCAGGCCGGCATCGGCGCTGCTTACAAGTTCAACTTCGCGTATTAAAGCAGTCGGCGTTAAATCGGTCTCGATTTGACGAGGAGATTTGGCCACGCGGAACTACAGCGTCCTGCCGCATCGAATTTGCTGCACGACGCTTTGAAGGATGCGCAAGCTAACCAGGCGCAGTTCCATCGCTGATTGCCCTGTCCAGGTGCTATGAACCACGGGACAACTGATCGACCCGTAAGTCTAAAAGCCAGCGCTTCCCGAGCGCTGGCTTTTTAAGTTCAGGCGTTGGAATGGCGCCAGTGGTCGTCAGTCCCGCGAGCGTGTAGCCGCGACGATCTTCCGACGCCGCCGCGTTCGCTCGGCTGAGAAGACGATGACATCTCCCGATGAAAGATGACGTTTTGTCGGGTTCGGGCGCGCCTCCGCCACAATTTTGCACCGTGAACTGTCTATTAACGTTTGTTAACAAGGCGTGACGCGTGGCGTCCACGTTTTGAGCGCTTTCGAGCGGAGCGGTTACCGGTTCGCTGAAAGAGGCGCAGAAACAAATGGGTCGAGCCTTTGCGCGTGTCGAACATGCAAAGAAGGCTTCCGGTTCGGCGGGGCGTTGGGCGTTCCGGCCGAGCGAATGCGCAAATAGGCTTGGGGCAAGCGAAATCGGCATGCAGGTCAGAGGGCTTTTCATCGTCCTTTTCGTTGGCGCAAGCGCGCCTGCTTTCGCGCAAGCGACGGTATGCGGCGCGGGAGCTTTCAAGGCTGTGATGGCGGAGACCGGTGCGGCAATCTCCGGCTTGCAGGAGGCCAATGCGAAGGCGGTGCAGGCGAAGCTTCAGGCGCTGCGCGCGTTTCACAACTGGTCCGATGAGGCCTATCCGGTTCACGCGACGCCCTTCGTAAAGGACGACACGACGACGGCGTTGGACGCCGCGAACCGTGCCCTGCTCGTCAAGGTGCAGTCTTTTGACGCAAGTAACGCGGCTTCGGAGGATGGGCGTTGTTCGATGCTCCGCGAATTCCGGCTGGCGATGGACGAGGTCGTGAAGAATACGGCGGCGAAGTGGCGTCACATGGTGGCCAAGCTCGACGCGGCGATGTCGACGGTGATGCAGGCGGGCATGGGCGAGTAGGCGAAGTTTCGCCGCAAGTGCCGTAAAAGCGCCACGCGGGCGCAGGCCGATCCATGCGCTTGAATCTGGCGGGCGATTTGCATCGCGTTGCAGCGGGCGCGGTGGAGTGATGTTGCGGCCCGCAGCAGTCTTCTTGTCGACTCGATGTCAGGATCGACGTTCGGCGGCGGACTGCCACGCCTTCTTCTGAAGCGCGCGGCCTCCAGCGCTTGTGCAACTGCGCCTAAGTTTCGCGACGGACCCATCCAAGCGGCGTCAGATGCTCCTGTGGGGTAAAGCGGGTCTTGTAGGCCATCTTGCGTGAGCCCGCGATCCAATAGCCGAGATAAACATATGGCAGACCCCGCGCCCGGGCAAATTCGACCTGTTCGAGGATGATGAAGTTGCCGAGACCGCGCTTCACCATGTCGGGATCGTAAAATGAATAGACGAGCGAGATGCCGTCGCTGAGCCGGTCGCAAAGCACGGCCGCGACAAGCGGGCCTTTGCTCTCGCCATCGCGCGGCCTGAGGCGGTATTCCGTAAGATAGGTTTCGACCGCGCTATCCTGGATCATCATCGAATAGTCGAGCAGCGTCATGTCGGCCATGCCGCCATTGGCGTGGCGGGCTTCGATATATGCGCGGAAAAGGGAGAATTGTTCGAGCGTGGCGCGGCCTGACACGCGGCGGGCGCAAAGATCCTCGTTCGCGCGCCCGATCTTCGCGAGGGTGCGGTGCGGCTTGAACTCGTTGACCACGATGCGCACGGGCACGCAGGCCGCGCAGTGGTCGCAATAGGGCATGTAGGCGATGTTCTGGCTGCGGCGAAAGCCACCCTTGAGCAGATTATCGACGAGGGCGAGGGGACGATCCGCAGACAAATGGGTGAAGATCTTGCGCTCCATTCGCCCGGGCAAGTAGGGGCAAGGCTGTGGCGCAGTCACATAAAACTCGGGAAATCGTCGTTTCTGGTCCAAGGGATTCTGGTGGCTAGCGTGGAAGCCGGACCATAGTGCCTAAAAAAAAGACGTTAAGCCAGAAGCAAAAGGGAATAAACGGGAAATTAAATTTCGCTACCGAACCGATGGAGCTCCGCACCGTTTGTTTTGAGCCAATTTTTGGCGCGATTATAATTGGGAACAGTGTCGCGGACGAGACGCCAGAAGCTTGGGCCGTGGTTCATTTCCCTCAGATGGGCGACCTCATGGGCGGCGACGTAGTCCAAAACAAATGGCGGCGCAAAGATGAGCCGCCATGAAAAAGAGAGTGTGCCGCTGGTGGAGCAGGAGCCCCAACGCGTTGCCTGATCGCGGATCGCAAGGCGTTTGGGGCAACAGGTGAGGACTTGCGCGTGTTTTTCCACGCATGCTGCGAGGTCTTTGCGTACTTCGGCACGGAGCCAGTCATGAAGGCGCCGCGGCGCATGCTCAAAATCGCCGCTTACGAAAAGCCCCGGCATTCGTGGATCGACGCGGAAACAGGAAAGGTCGCGCGCCATGTCGGGGCGGATGATGGAACAGGGAAGGGACTGCGCGTATTCGGGCGTTTCGGTCCACACGACTTGCGTATGGCGCTTCGGCCCGGCGAAGCGGACACGATGCATTTGGCCGCGCAATGGAATGAGCGAGCCTTCCGCGAAGGGGACAGGCTCCGGCAGGCGTTCGAGTTGCCTTTTCAGCCAGTCCGCATGGCGGGCGAGGAATGCGCTGGCATCTTCGACGCGGCCCCGACTGGGAAGCGTCAAGATCGCGGCGCGCTCGGTATGGCTGACTTTGAGAGAAAATCGCTTGGCGCGTGGCGAGCGTCTGAGTTCCACGGTGCACCCGACATCGGGGACGCGTAGAACGGGAGTTTGCTCAAGAGTAATAATCGATGCTGTTAGCATGAGACTTTCGTCAATGCTTCAACGCGGTTTCAATTCTCAGCGACTCGTCAGAAACGATAGCATGGGCCCTGTGAACAATCTGCGCTTTTTTGGACACAGATTGTATAATTACCGCCACCTTATCGAAAACGGATGGCAAAGGCCATATGCAATCTTCCCCCTGTCGCACTCATGCAAATTACCACCTTTCTCCTAGCCCCGGTTGCGCTTTTTTGCAACAGGCTCAATAAAGCGACAATTTTCCAATAATTTTCAGCGGTAAGTTAACCATATCCACAACCTGCGGTGGATTAGTCCTTCATCCAGACCTCGACGCGGCGGTTCGCGCTCTGGCCCGCGTCCGAGGTATTGCAGCCCACCGGCAGAAGACTTCCGTATCCCTTCACGGTGATCTTGTTGGCGGGCACGCCTTCCGCGACAAGCGCGTTCTTGAAGCTCGTCGCGCGGTTGAGCGACAGCGCCTTGTTCGTCTCGAAAGCGCCGGTTCCGTCCGTGAAACCGAGGAGAAGCAAGTCCTTGCCGTTCGCATCGCTTTTCAGGAAGCGCGCGAGCCGGGGGACGTCCTGCATGGCTTTGTCGTCGAGAACGGCGGAGTTGCGGTGAAAGCGAAAGTTCACCGAAAGGCGTTTGCCGGACTTCACGTCGGCCGTCAGGTCACGCATGAGGGCGAAACTGAAGTCCTTTTCCGCGACCAGAAAGGCGGGCCACACGCGTCCAGCCTGCTGGTCGAAGGTCTGAAGGTCGATGTGCTGGTTGATGAACCCGGCTTCGGAGATAATGTCCTGCGCCTTGTCGGACAGCGCGTAGGCGATAAGCTTGTCGCCGAGCGGCCCGGCCTTGCCGCTGTAGAGGTAGAGACGCCGCGAGAGAGGATATTCTTCGGTCTTCACCGAAAAGACGTCCGGCGTGGAGACGATCCCGCAATTAGAAGCGACGGAAAGCGGCTTCGCATTGCGGATATAGGCGAAGCCCGAAAAGCCGATCCCGTTCGGATCGCGTGCCGTCTCGTCGGAAAGATCGTGGTTTGACTCGAAGCGCTTGGCTCCGGGCGACAGCTTCAGCTTGAGCGGCGAAAGCACGAGCGTGTTGAAGGTGTCGAAGGTGCCGGATTTCGCGTCGCGTGCGTAGATGTGGATCGGGCCAGGATTGCCGCCGACGTCTTTCCAGTCCTTGATGTCGCCCGAAAAGATCTTCGCGATCTGTTCGAGGCTTAGCGTCTTGACCGGGTTCTTCGGCGAGACAAACACCACGATGCCGTCGAGCGCGAAGACATGCGTCTTGAGCGGGACGCCCGCATCGGCGACGGCTTTGGCCTCATCCTCCTTGATTGGTCGCGACATGGCGCCGATCTGTGCCTTGCCTTCGATCAGGCTTTTCGGCGCGGTGCCCGATCCGTGCGACTTGATGTCGATGGAAGCGACGTCCTTTCCGCTGGCGTCGGAGAACTTGAACACCACTTCCTCGGGGTCCGCGCCGACGACCTTTTCCGCAACGAAGCCCTCTTCCTCGGCAAAGCGCTCCACGGTGTTCGGCATGAGCTGAGCGCCGATGGTGTTCGAGCCGTGGATGCCGAGCGACGGGATCAGCGGCTTCGGGCAGGACGGCCCGTTGCACTCGAACTTCGCGCTTTCGAGCGCCATCATGCCGAATTTGTCGGAGCGGATCACGAAGGAGGCGGCGTCAGCGGCGACAAGTTCGCCGATCACGGTCAGTCCGCCGCCGCGAAGCGTGAGCGTGACATCCTCCGCGTTCACGGGCGCGAAGGAGGCGGCGAGGGCCAGAAGCGATGCGCTGGCGCGACAAGCGTTTCGAATGGACATGGAAAACCTCGGGAGGAGAGCCGGTCGGCGTTTCGGGTGGAATCAGCGGGTGAGAATGAGTTGCGGCAGCGCCTTGGAACT